>QQUB01000363.1 GCA_008501835.1 Bacteroidota bacterium | reverse complement strand
TCCAGGACCCATTTATTTTGGGTGTCGTCATAGTAACTGAAGGCATCTTTTTCAAGGGTAATAGAAACGGCTTTGGTTCCCCCGGCTTCAATAAATACTTTTTCAAAAGCCTTGAGTTCTTTCTCAGGTCGTTCCAATGCAGATGCTTCATCATGAACATACACCTGGACAACTTCAGCTCCGTTCACCTCACCGGTATTGGTAACCTGAAGTTTTACTGTAACCGATTCTCCTTTTCTATCGATATTAAAATCCTTGTACTCAAAATCCGTGTAAGATAATCCATGTCCGAATGCAAAAGCGGGTTCCACCTCATAGGTGTCATAATAACGGTACCCAACATAGATCCCTTCCGTATGATCTATCAACAGATTTTCATCCGGATACCGGGCCAATGCCTGTGTAGGACTATCCTCAAGTTTTTTCGGGAAGGTCATGGGGAGTTTTCCTGAAGGATTCACTTTTCCAAAAAGTATATCAGCCAGGGCATTACCTCCTTCCATACCGGGATACCATGCCTGAACGATGGCTTTGGCATCTGCCTCCCATGCGGTCATGTCAATTGGGCCGCCACCTATCAAAACGATGATCGTATTCGGATTGGCGCTTAAAATCTCCTGTATCAATTGATCCTGTCCAAAAGGCAACTTCATAGAAGGTTTGTCCACACTTTCAGCATCAAAGGCGTTGTCATCCCATTCATCTGAATAGCCGTGTATCCAACCACCGATAAAAATGGCTGTTTCAGCTTCAGATACAGCTTTTACGGCTTCCTGTATGAGGTGGTCATCCGCGCCGGCATCTTTTTCAATAACATAACCCTGCGCAAAATCGATGGAGACATCTTCACCTAAAAGGTTTTGTAAACCAGCCATGGGAGTAACTTCATAAAAGGCCTTTACCTGTGAGCTTCCGCCTGCGCCCGCATGTTTCCAGGTGGCATTGGCACCAACGACGGCAATTTTATTCAGACCTTCTGCTTGCAGCGGAAGAAGCGCTTCATTCTTCATGAGTACTATAGCTTCTTCTGCAATGTTCCGTGCAATGGCCTGATGTTCCTCCGTATTATGAGCTCCGGCAGGACGTTCACCGAATTTATGGATCTTAAACATCACCCGCAGTATCCGACGAACTTTTTTATCAATAACAGATTCATCCACCGTGCCATTTTGAACCAATGTAACTACGGTATCGCCTAAATGGAATTTACTAAAGTCAACTTCAACCTTCCTTCTCATCATTTCCAGATCAGTTCCCATTTCAATATCCAACCCTACATTGACTGCACCCATGGTGGTTTTTACCGCATTCCAGTCACTCATAACAAGTCCTTCGAAACCATACTCTCCCTTCAGGATTTCATCCAGCAGGAATGCACTGTGGGAGCAATAATCACCCCTTAGTTTATTGTAGGCCGACATAATGGAAAGCACACCTCCTTCCTGAACGGCTGCCTTATACCCTGGCAGATATATTTCTCTTAATGCACGATCACTCATCTCGACATTGACCATGTCGCGCTGGTATTCTAGGGTATTGGCAATATAGTGTTTGGCACATGCTGCGATTCCCTGATCCTGGACTCCTTTGACATAGCCCACAACCATTTGCGCATTCAGATATGGATCTTCCGTCAGATATTCAAAATTTCGGCCATTCAGCGGTGAACGGATAATGTTGAGTCCGGGGCCGAGAATGATATCCTTGCCTCTGAAGTTGGCTTCACTACCGAGAACCTTTCCAAACTTGTATCCCAATTCCGGGTTCCAGGTGGCTGCCAGGGCAGTTCCTACCGGAAGGTAGGTGCTGCTGTCAGCGACGTTTTTATCTTTTTCCCAGTCTCTGCCATGTTCATGCCTTACCCCATGAGGTCCATCTGACATGACGAGTTCAGGAATGCCCAATCTTTCCACGCCACCACTGGTAAACGCAGAACTGGCATGGATCATATTCACTTTTTCTTCCAGGGTCATCTGGCTGATCAGTGAGTCGATTTGGGCTTCGATATCTACAGTAGCTTCATTTTCCTCGGGTTGCTCGCAATTGCTGACAAATACAGCCATTACGGTCAGGAGAAGCAATAAGGTTAGATTTTTTATTGAATTCATAACTAGTCTAATTTATGTTCCCATTACCACTACTACTTCCTGTAAGCCTTCAGCATCACTTTGGTAGGGAATGAGATTGGTTGCTAATGTTTGCCCGTTCAGGGTTACCTGGCGAATGCCTTTGGAAACTCCATCCGGGTTTTGAATTTTTATTTTGTAACGATTACCTCTGAATGTCCGCTCAATTGTAAAACCATCCCAGTCAGCAGGAATACATGGATCGATTTTCAAGCCATCATAATCCGGTTGAATGCCGAGAATATATTGACTAATGGCATAAAAATTCCATGCAGCCGTACCGGTCAGCCATGAGTTTTTGGCCTCTCCGGGTTTCCGGGCGTCCTTTCCGGCGATCATTTGAGAATAAACGTAGGGCTCTGTTTTATGTAATTCCGAAATATTCTCCAGGTAAGCCGGAGCAATTTTTTGATAATAATCAAAAGCTCTTTCGCCATTGCCCAATAAAGCTTCCGAGATCATGATCCATGGGTTGTTATGGCAGAAGATTCCAGCATTTTCCTTGTAGCCTTCCGGGTAGGTGGTTATTTCTCCCATGTTGAGTCGGTAACCGGTAAATGGAGGATTGTTGAGTACGATACCGTATTCACAATCCAACCTTTCTTTAACCGAATTCATAGCCTTTTGAGCCCTGCCATCTTCATGCCCGACTCCTGCCATAACACAGAATCCCTGGCTTTCAATAAAGATCTGGCCTTCATCATTTTCTTTACTGCCGATCTTTTCTCCGAAGTGATCGTACGCCCGAAGGAACCAATCCCCATCCCAGCCGTGTTCATTGATGGCGTGGACCATATTATCAATATGAGCTTTGGCTTCAGAGGATTCTTCATTTTTACCCAACCGTTCACAAAGTATCGCAAATTCCTGACCGTATAAAACGAACATTCCGGCGATCATAACAGATTCAGCCTTGCCTCCTTCTTTGTTTTCGGTGGTCTGGAAGGATTCATCGGGGTTGGTTGAAAAGCAGTTCAGGTTGAGGCAGTCGTTCCAGTCGGCTCGCCCGATGAGGGGGAGGCCATGTTCGCCCAGGTTATTGACCACATGATAAAATGAACGTTTCAAATGTTCAAAAAGACTTCTGGCTTTACTTTCGTCATTATCAAAAGGTACCTGTTCTTCAAGAATGGACCAGTCACCCGTTTCCTTGATATAAGCGGAAGTTGAGAGGATCAACCATAATGGGTCGTCATTAAAATTACCCCCGATTTCATCGTTCCCCTTTTTGGTCAGCGGTTGATATTGGTGGTAGGCACCTCCGTCTTCCAGTTGAGTAGCAGCAATGTCGAGAATTCTTTCTTTTGCTTTGGATGGGATCTGGTGGACAAAACCGATGAGATCCTGATTGGAATCCCGGAATCCCATGCCCCGGCCAATTCCGGATTCAAAAAACGAAGCACTTCTGGAGAACAGGAAGGTAACCATGCACTGGTATTGGTTCCAGATGTTGACCATCCTGTCCAGTTTTTCATCGTGACTTTCCACCTGATAGATTGACAATAGGTCTTCCCAGTAATCTTTCAGTTCCTGTAGCGCCTGATCCACCTGCTGTGAAGTTGAGAATTGACTGATCAGCGCTTCGGCTGGTTTTTTGTTGATGACCTGGTGGCTTTCCCATTTATCTTCGTCCGGGTTTTCGATATATCCCAGGACAAAGATCAGGTCCTTGGATTCACCAGGAGCCAGCTCAATTTCCAGATAATGCGATGCGATTGGCGACCAGCCATGTGCCACTGAATTTTGAGGTTCCCCCTTCAGTACCACTGCTGGGTCTTCATACCCATTATATAGTCCAGTGAAAGTGTCCCGATCCGTATCAAACCCCTGGATCGGGGCATTAACGCTGTAGAAAGCATAGTGATTCCTACGTTCCCGGTATTCTGTTTTATGGTAGAGAACAGCGTCTTTGATTTCCACTTCGCCGGTTGAAAAATTCCGTTGAAAATTGGTCATGTCGTCCAGGGCATTCCACAGGCACCATTCTACAAAAGAGAATAATTTGATCTTTTTTGAGGTGCTTCGGGAGTTTTGCAAAGTAAGTTTTTGCACTTCTGCCTTTACGCCTAAAGGTACCATGTATAAGACTTCTGCTTCGAGGTCATTCAGGCGTCCTTTGATTTTCGTATAACCCAAACCATGGCGACATTCATAGGCATCCAGTTCGGTTTTGACTGGTTTCCAACCCGGGCTCCAAACCTTATCATCATCCTTGATGTAAAAGTATTTCCCTCCGGTGTCTACAGGGACATTATTGTACCGGTAACGGGTAATTCGCCGGAGCTTGGCATCTTTATAAAAACTATAGCCCCCCGCTGTATTGGAGATCAGTGAAAAGAAGTCTTCCTGCCCCAGGTAGTTGATCCAGGGATAGGGTGTTCGGGGATCGGTAATGACGTATTCCTTGTCTTTGTCATTGAAAAAACCGTATTGCATTTTTGTTGAGTTATTTTTTTGAAAATTAAATTCAGTTGCTGGTTATTCCAGAAATACTATTTTTTCAAAAAATAGTATTTCTAATCTTCCAGTTTGTCATACCATGATTTCTTCATGATAATTCCAGTTATCACGAGAATTACAATGGTTGCAATCAGGGAAGTCTGTTCTTTGATCACAATGTAAATCGGAAGGGCGACCAAAGCCGTCTGCGCGATAATACCGATTACAATATTGAACATATCCCTTTTGAAATTGGTGTTCTTTTGGAAATCGGGATGTTCGGCTACCACTTTTTCATGGATGGGTTTCCAGAAACCCCATGGTCTCACTTTGCGATAGAATTCTTTGAGAACCTCTTCATCATCAGGTGGTGTCACCAGGCTTCCAATCACACATGCAATACCTGAAATTAGCATCAGTAACGGGAACAGGTACAAAGGTAAGATGTCTGATGCTACAGAGTCAAAAACTCCAGCGAATAATCTGGGGAAAACAATAGCCCCCAGAATTCCAGCCATCATTCCCCAAAAATATCCGTGACCATTAAAGCGCCACCAGTACCATTTCAATACATTGGAAGCCACATAACCGCCCCAAAGGGCTGAAACGATCCATTGCAGAATACTGTTGATACTGGAAATGTATAAGCCGATCACAATACTGATCAGCACCACCAAAATGGAAATGATGTAACTGGCGTAAATGGTTTTTTTCCTGCCTGCGTTCGGATTTATATACCGGAGGTAAATATCATTAACGAGGTAGGCAGGAGCTGCGTTCACAGTAGACGCAAATGTTGACATGAAGGCAGCCAGCAATCCTGCTAGAAGTAATCCTAAAAATCCAACCGGCACAAATTCAATAATGGCTGCAGGCAGAATATTTTCAAAGTCGATCTGTCCGGCAACCAGTAAGTCGAGGTCTTTGTAATAAACAATAGCCAAAACAGCAAAACCGGCGATCATAAAATACCTGGCTGGCATCAGGATTACGGAAACGAAACCACTCATCAAAGCTCCCTCCCGAGGTGAGCGGGTCGCCAGGATTTTCTGCATGTCGTAGTTCGGGGCAGGCCCTGCAGCGCTTAAAAGAATTCCTTTAAACAACATCATCATGACAAATATGGAAAATAAGGAATAACCGTCACTGGAGATCTTGTCATTGACTTCCGGTATCAGGTTTGACCAGTCCATATCCAGATTCCACCCAAAGAATGGATTTAGCCATCCTTCCGGTACCACGGAAGCCAGCATCTCCGGAGATACTTGCTGCATGGCAATGATTCCGATGACCAGTGCGGAAACTGTCATGATGGTAAATTGAAGTACATCCGTCCAGACGATACTCAACATTCCTCCCATCACCACATAAAATGTAGCAATGATGGTGAAAAGAATTCCATAAAAGTGTGGTACATACTGTGGTTCAACGGTAAAGGGTACGAACTGAGAAACATATTCCCAGGGCATGAATATTTCGATAAATTTCCCAACACCTATAAAACCGTATGCTAAGAACCCTAAAACACTGATAACGGCAAAAATAACAACGATGATGTGAGATAATTGTCCGCCCCTGCCATCTCCAAATCGGGTTCTGATCCATTCCGCACCGGTAAGTACGTTCGAGCGCCGCAACCAAATTGACAGGTAAACCATCAGGAAAATTTGATTAAAAACGGGCCAGAGCCATGGTATCCAGATGCTTTTTAAGCCATAAACAAAACAAAGTGTTACGAGCCACATGGTCCCGGATATATCAAACATTCCGGAAGCATTGGACAAACCCAACATATACCAGGGCAGCGTTTTACCTCCCAGGAAATAAGAGTCAATGTTTTTTGCAGCACGTTTTTTCAGGATGATTCCGATGACGACTGTTGACAGCAGATATAAGCCGATTATGATCAGATCAATAGAATGAAGTAGCATTTGTGTTGGTTGTTTGTTAAAAAAGGGAGAACCAAATATATAAAAAATGGAACTCCCTTTTAGGTATTAAGATTTGTAAGAGATTGTTTCAAGGGAAATAAATGGGTAAAAAAAGATCTTCAAAACAAATATTCTTACAAAAGTTTTCAAAATTAAGTGGTTGGACAAACCTTGAATACAAAGAGTAAAACAAATCGTATCGTATCAAGTAGTTATGGTTTGTATTTCGTTGGTCGAATCTGTCCGCCCACTTAATTATTATGAAAAACTCTCACTAGTAATCTCAAGTTGTTGACAACTTTCGCAATAATCAAAATTCAATTTCCAACTCACAAAAAACATGAATGTGGACCTAATTAGTTTTAATGAAAAGTTACAATAATTCAAATGGTATTAACCACAGGGATCACGGGGAAAGCACAGTGAACACAGAGGTTAAATTGTAACACTTTGAACCTTTTGAACTCTTTGAACAAATTGAAACTAGTTCTGTCCGGGAACTCAGGTATTTCTAAGTGAGCTTTGAAAGTTGATTCTTGAAATTTGATAATTGCCTCAACTAGGCATTACCAACCCGGGTTTTGTTCCAGCAGGTCGTTATTATTCAATTCCTCCAAAGGAATCGGATACAATTCATGTTTGCCGGTCTGGAATCCATCATCACCGAGTACGGTAGGAGCAAGTCCCCAACGGATCAGGTCGAGAAAACGTACGCCTTCAAAAGCAAGCTCCAACTGTCTTTCCGTAACAATAGCATCGAAAAGTGCAGTTCCTGAAGCTGTAACATCGCCTAATCCCGCTCTCAGTCTTACTTTATTCAATTCAGTACGAGCCTGGTCTTCATCACCTGCACGGTAATTGGCTTCAGCAGCCATCAGCAATACGTCAGCGAAGCGTAAAAGCCTGAGGTTGGTTCCATAGTTAACCTCCGCCACTGCATCCGTATTGGTCTCCGCCAAAATGGTTCCGTACTTAACTCTGAAGTAACCTTCGTAACCCCATGCAGTTGGGTTAGACCATGATCCACCCATTGCTTCCAGTTCTTCTATTGACATAACCGTCGCATTTCTTCTTATTTCATCACCTGCATCTACATATGCCTGGTAGGTCGCTTCAGTAGGGTAGTTGAATCCCCATCCGCCTGCGAGGCTGCTTTCACCTGCATTGAAGAAATCACCTCTTGGACCCATCAGCTGCCAGTGAATATTACTCTCCATCGAACGGTTGCCACCCCATTGGAATGTTCCCCAGTCGTACCCTTCAGAAGAAGTATAGGAAACTTCAAAAAGGGATTCAATCCCAAACTCTTTTTCCTCGAGGAACAATTTATCAAATTCAGGCTCCAGATCATATTCATTGGAAGCAATTACATCTCCCAAAACGTCTGCTGCCTGCTGCCATTTTTCCTGGAAAAGGTACACCTTACCCAGTAATGCCTGAGCAGTTCCTTTGGAAACTCTGAATTTGTCTTCAAAAGCGTACTCACTCTTCAAAGGCAAATCAGCAATTGCATCAGTTAAGTCAGCTTCGATCTGAGCATAAATAGCGTTTACTTCAGCATTAGGCTGCTTGTATTCACTTGGGGCCAATTCCGTAAGAATAAGCGGCACTCTTCCGAACATACTCACCAGTTCGAAGTAGTAATAGGCACGAAGACATTTAGCCTCAGCTATGATCGCTGTACGGAAATCATTGGCAGCTTCCACTTCATTAATTACCTTATTGGCTCTGAATACACCGTGGTAATTAGACTCGTATGCCGCTGCGATGGTTGGGTTACCGGAAGAATATGTATATGTGTTCAATTCCTGATATGGGGGTTGATCTCCGGCATCACCACCACCGGTGTTGGATTCATCGGATGGAAGTGTTTTTACAAAATAGGCACTGTTCCAGTCACGGGCATTAGCCCACTGAAGGATGTCGTAAGTAGCGATCAGCGCCATCATGGCATCCTGATCAGTTTCGTAAAAGTCAGATTCTGCGAGCTTACCAATAGGCTCGACATTGAGAAAGTCTTCTGAACATGCAGTCAGCATGGTAACCAAAACGAAGACCGAAAGTATTTTATAAAGCTTGGTATTTTTCATTAGTTATTTTTTTTGTGTTGAAACAATTCAGTATCGACTACTGATCATTTAGAAAGTGACGGAAAGTCCGGTCATCATTTTACGAGGAATTGGATAAACACCTCTGTCAATTCCCTGACTCTGGTTATTACCACTACCTGCCTCAGGATCAAACCCAGGGTACTTGGTGAAAGTGAAATAATCATTCAGAGAAACAAAAACTCTTACATTTGAAACAGAGATTCTGTCCATCAATTGATCTGGGAATGTGTATCCCAACTGAATCTGTTTGATTCTCATGTAGGTTCCGTCAAAAATCATGAAATCACTGCGGTAAGCAATCGGGCTTGACATGTCCGCCTTGAACCAATCATTGGTGCTTCCTTCACCTGTCCAGCGGTCTTCATAGAAGAATGATGGTCTGTTGGAAGTGATACGGTCAACGCGATTCCATCCAAGCAGGATATCATTACCTACAGAACCCTGCAGGAATACATTCAGGTCAAAACCTTTGTAGCTTCCGCTCAATACAGCACCGAAAAGGAAATCCGGATGAGGGTCACCTATGTAAGTCATATCATCTTCATTGATCAGTTCGTCGCCATTGTTGTTCACCACGATCGGGTCACCAGGTACAGGTGTATATCCTGTCAGGCCGTTTTCAGCAATATATTTGTCAATCTCTCCCTGGTTCTGGAAGATACCATTGGTTTCATAACCTCTGAAGTACCAAACAGGCAGTCCTTCTTCAAAAAATGTAGCCGTCCATCCTGTACCAACACCTGCTCCGTTTACACGGTCAAGCAGTGGGTTGAGGTAGGTAACCTCATTTTTGATGGTAGTCATGTTCAAGCCGATGTCATAGTTGAATTCACCGGTTCTTTTGCGGAAACCTAATTCAATTTCAAAACCTGTATTGGTTACATCACCCGCATTTACGAAAGGAGCACTGTTACCAACAGACAATGGAGGAGAAGAAGGTGTAAGCAGGTCTTTGGTGATTTTTTTGTAATAATCAACACCAAGGATCAATTTGCCATCAAAGGCAGTAAGGTCAAATCCGATGTCGGTTTGTTCACTGGTTTCCCATCTCAATTCAGGGTTGGCCAGTAATTCAGGTTCTGCACCAGTGTAGAATCCACCGCCTGGTTTAGGATATTTGATACCTGCTGTGGTGATCAAAGAACTGAACTGGTCGTATCCGAGATTGGATAAGCTACCGTTCTGTCCCCAGCTACCTCTCAGTTTGAAGTAGTCAATAACTGCTGAAGGCCAGAATGCTTCTTCTGAAAGTACCCAACCTACAGAAACAGATGGGAAGTTGGCCCATTTGTTGCCGGGAGCGAGCAATGAAGAACCGTCACGTCTGAAAGCTGCTTCAAACAAATATCTGCTCTTGTAGTCGTATGAAATTCTACCAAAGTAGGAAGCCAATGTTTTTACCTCGAGGTTACCGCTAAGGGTACCGTCGATCTCCACAACACCATGCTGTGCGAATGACTCCTGCTCCTTAAACATAGGACCAGAAAGTGTGGTGACAAACTTGTGCTGGAAACGCTGAGCAGAAACACCACCCAGTACGGTAAAGTTATGGTTGCCGATGGTGTTGTTGTAGCTGGCATAATTTTCCCAGAGCCATGTTGACCAGTTGTCCCAATTATCTCTGGTAGTAGGAGTAGTATTCTGTCTTTCTGAAGAATAGTAATAAGTAGGGTTCCATGTATGGTAATTCTGTGTTGCATAATCAATACCAATACGGGAAGTGATTGCCAAGCCGTCTATTGGTTTGAGGGTAGCGAAGAAGTTACCTAGAATTTTATCCTGGTTGGTCTCTCCTTTGGTACGTGCAATTTCAGCTACTGGATTTACGATTTCGCCACTCACTAACTCTGAAAGGCCATAATAGTTTCCGTTATCATCCTGCAGAACTGTTTTACCTTCATCGAGGGCGTCCTGGACGATGGAAGGAGTGCCATCAAATGTTACTGGAGTAAATGGATCAAGCATCAAAGCAGATGCAAGGATTCCACCAAATTCATCGTCCTCCGCAATGGAACTGCGGTTGAAACGTGCATAAGAAACGTTACTACCTACTTCCAGCCATTTTTTGATCTCATGTCTGGAGTTGAAACGGGCAGTTGTTCTGTTGTAATTAGCTTTATTCCCACCAATGATACCATCCTGGCCAAAGTAAGACCCTGAAACGAGATAGGTGGATTTTGCATTACCACCGCTGAAAGACAGGTGATGTCTCTGCATTGGAGCAGTTTCGAATATCTCCTCCATCCAGTTGGTATTTACATTACTGTTAGAAGGGATATCAACACCTACGCCTGCTTCGTCAAGGTACTCAGCATATTGGGAGGCATTCATTACCTCTGGGTAATTGGCAGCTGTTTGCCATCCAAATTGTGTGTTGAAGGTAACCTGTGTCTCACCGGCTTCTCCGGATTTAGTCGTTATCAGCACCACACCATTGGCACCTTCCGCACCGTAGATCGCAGCTGAGGCTGCATCCTTTAGAATTTCAATGGATTCGATATCTCCTGCGTCGAGGTAGGAGATGTCGCCTGTACGCATACCGTCAACTATATAAAGAGGTTCAGAATTCCCATTGGTACCTGTACCCCTGATTCTTACTTTCAATCCGGAACCCGGAGAACCAGAATTAGGTAATACGGAAACACCCGCAGTTCTACCCTGAATAGCTTGTTCTGCACGGTAGACCGGCAGGTTGTTAATAGCATCTCCTTTCAACTGGGAGATAGACCCGGTAACAAGACTTTTCTTTTGGGTACCATAACCGATGACTACGGCTTCTTCCAGCAAATTGTCAGAAATAGCCAGGGAAACTTCAAAGAAAGACTGATTGCCTACCTCAAATTCCTGGGTGACGAATCCGGTAAAGGAGAAAACCAAAACGTCGGTTGAGGTTACATCAAGGGTGAATTTTCCGTCAAAATCAGTAACGGTACCATCTGATGCACCTTTTATTAAAATATTCGCCCCGATTAAGGGCAGGCCGTCTTCTTCTGCAATAACGACACCTGTTATCGTTCGGGTTTGGCTAAATGCCATTGTGACTAAAAAGATGAAGGACATAGTTAGGATTGCCTTCCATCCTCTCATCATCACTAAACTTTTAGTTAGATTGTTTTTCTTCATGATGTAAGAGTTTTATTTAATTATTTGTTACCTGACAAAATTATCTGTCAGCACGGCGGGAGAGGCATGAGAAATGTTCCAAAAAGGCATGGTAAATAGTGCAAAAGGGTGGATGGACACAATAATTTTCGTTGATCCTATTGTTTTTCCAGGAATGAAAACAGATCTATTCAGGGTGGTTGTAGAATGAGGGATTATTATAAAGTACCTACGGCACTGGGGGATTTTTCTATTAGCATGGTACGCAGTGCCATGCTATAATGTATAGTCGCTATGCGACATTTAGGAGGAAAAAAAATTCTAGTCCCATCGGGACTCCATATCGGTAACACCTAAGCTGGAAGGATGATGCGTGCTGTAGGTACGCAATATATTTTTCCTGATCAAAACCCCGTCCAATGGAACGATCAATTTTCCAATTCAACAAATTTGGAAGGGGGGGTGCCAAACTCCTGTTTGAAGCAATCCCTGAAATACTGGAGGTCGTTGAAGCCTACTTTGTAGGTCACTTCAGAAACCGAGAACTGGGCTTCACGTAACATTTGTGCGGCGCGTTCCAGGCGGACTTTCCGAACGAATTGATTGGGTGACATACCGGTTACGGCTTTGAGCTTCCGGAATAATTGGGTTCTGCTCATACCCATGGCTCTGCAAAACGACTCCACCTTAAATTCCGAATTGTCCAGATTTTGGTCGATAATCTCGAGGGCGGTTTTCAGGAAAATATCATCCGGGGATTCCTGAGATGATTCCTGTTTTTCCTTCCGGATGAGATTATCCACTTTCCATTGTTCCCTTAACTGTGCCTGAGATGTCAGGATGTTTCTGATCTGCAATTCGAGCAACCTGGAATTAAAGGGTTTCGTGACGTAATGGTCAGCTCCGCTCTCAAAACCTTCTGCCTTATTATCAACACCTGCCTTGGCGGTGAGCATGACAATAGGAATGTGAGAAGTTCTGAATTCCTTTTTTATCTTTCGACACATGGCAATGCCATCCATTTCGGGCATCATGATGTCTGTGATGATCAGATCCGGAATATGTTCCAGGGCCATTTCCCAACCGGATTTGCCGTTTTCCGCTTCCAGAATCCGGTAGTTTTGAGCAAGGTATTCTGCTATGTAGGCCCTTACGTCTGCACTGTCTTCAACAACCAGGACAAGAGGCAGGTCTGTCGTATGACCGTTATTTTCGGGAGCATTATCCGTAGATTTTGGTAAACCAGTATCCTGTGTAGTTTTCTCGAATTCGGAAATCAATATTTCATTTGCCTTTTTTGTCGGGATACCTTTGATGGGTGTTTCGGATATTTCGTCAACGGAAAAATGTGATTTACCCAATCGGAAATAAATTTTGAAACAGGTGCCCTTGCCTTCTTCACTGCAGACTTCAATTTTTCCCTTTTGGAATTCTACAAGTTCCTTGACCAGAGATAGTCCGATACCGGTTCCTTTATGGGCTTTATTTTTGCTGCCTTCCACCTGGTAAAACCGGTCAAAAATGAAGGGCAGGCTTTTTTTATCAATGCCTATTCCTGTGTCTTTTACCTCCATTTGAACCCACTCACCTTCCTGGTTTTTATCCAGGGTTTTTTCCGGATTTTTTTTGCGTACACTAAACTGAATATTACCCTTGCTTGGGGTGAACTTAAAGGCATTGGTGATGAGATTAACGACAATTTTTTCCAGTTTGTCTTCCTCCAGGTAAAGGTTCAGGGATTCATCTTCAAAACTAATTACATAATCGATATCCATTTGATCTGCCAGGGAGTTAAAGCTTTCCAGTAAAGGTTTCAGGAAATGGGCAAGATTGATCCTGTTCACTTTAAGCTGCATGCTGCCGGAGCCTAATTTGGATAAATCCAGCAATTGATTGACCAGCCTCAACAACCGTTCACCGCTACGGACGGCTATCTTCAGTTGATTCTTTTTGTCGCCTTTGTTCCTGCCTTCAATGATGGACCTTAGCGGGTCAAGTATGAGGGTTAAAGGCGTACGGAATTCATGAGATATATTGGCGAAAAAGCGGGATCTCAATTGATTGAGTTCCTGCATTTTTTCCAGCTCCATGTGTTCCATTTTTAGGTTGCTTTTCAGGCGTTCCTGTACAAGCAGGTTGTTACGGTACCACAACAATACTCCCAAAATGATCAAACCATAAAAGAACAGTGCAAGGTGGGTGGTAAACCATGGTTTGGCAATGAATACTTTTATGGATGCAGACTGATCGCTCCAGCGGCCGTCATTATTGGATCCTTTTACTTTAAAGGTATAATGCCCGGGAGGGACCTTGGTGTAATAGGCATTTCGACGAGTACCTACTTTTTGCCAGCCTTTGTCGTAACCTTCCAGTATGAACTCGTATTGATTTTTATCGGATTGGGAATAATTCAAAGCGGAAAACTCGAAGCTGAAATTATTTTGTTTGTGTGAAAGATGGATTTCTAAGGCTTCTGTAATAGCGGTTTTCAAAGGGCCTTTTTCCGCGGGTCTTACCAGTTTGTTGTCAATGGAAAACCCGGTAATATAAACATCAGGCAAATGAGGGTTCTCTTCAAAATTTTCAGGGTAAAAAGAAATGAACCCATTGTTTCCGCCGATCAAAAAGGCACCATCAGATGTTTTGATTCCTGTATTACGGAAAAAGGTCAGTTCCTGTTGTCCGTCCGTCAGATCATAACTTTTTATGGCTCCTGTATTAAGGTCAAGCCGGGTCATTCCTTTTTTGGTATTGATCCAAAGGTTCCCTGCGTTGTCCTCCAGCAAGCCATTGACAACGTCATCTGACAGACCGTCTCTTTTTCTTAAGGCCCGGAATTTTTTGGAATCCCTGTCGAAAAGATTCAAGCCTCCACCGCAGGTACCCACCCACATTTGATCTTTTTGGTCTTCGTAAAAGGAGAATACAATATCGTTACTGATACTGGCAGAATCCTCAAGGGTGTTTTCAAAATGTTCAAAAACGATGTCTCCGTTATTCCATTTTATCCTGTCTACTCCATGTCCTTCAGTCGCTGCCCAAATATATCCTTCACGGTCTTCGTATAATTTTAGAACCTGGTTGTCACACAGGTTATTTTCTTCATAAGCATTGGATCGATAGTTTCTGAATTGTTTTGTGTTTGGGTCGTATATATCAATGCCTTCGAAAAATACTCCGATCCAGATTAACCCGTTTCTGTCCTGGATGATGGAAGAGACGTGGTTGCCGCTGATGCTGCCCGGAGAATTTTTATCCGGGAGGTAACGTTTGAATTTGCCGGTTCCCCGATCCAGGATATTGAGACCATCCCAGGTGCCGATCCATAAAAGCCCGTTTCGATCCTCCATAATGGAGAGGACGGCATCACTACTGATGCTTTCCGGGTCGTCCGGGTCGTGGCGGTAGGCGGTAAAGGTGTTGGAGGATCGGTTCCAGTAATGAAGGCCGCCGCCATCAGTTCCTATCCAGATATTCCCTGTGGTTTCTTCATAAAAACAACTGACATTACCGCTGGGAAGTTGTTTGAATTGGCGAAACTGAATGTGGTATTTGTCGAGTTTGTTTAATCCGTTATTAAAAGTGCCAAACCAAAGTGTTTCCACTTTATCTTCATAGATCGACCATACAGAATTACTGCTCAGACCTGGCAGGTTTGCCTGACTGGAAAATTGAATGACCTTCCTGGTCACCTTATCCATCATGAACAAGCCGGTATTTTCAGCTCCAAACCAGACCCTGCCCTGGTTATCCTCGAAAACCGCCAGGATGGCGTAACCAAATTCAGGGAAGGCTTCCACCTGATATCCCTTTTCAGGGTCGTGAAATAAGCGATTGAGACCATTTTCGGTTCCTATCCAGATGTCTCCGTTTTTGCCCTGATAGCCGCAACGGATATAGAGGTCGGTCAGTTTCCGGTTTAAAGAATCATTGGTTTCAAAATCAAAAGTGTTATCCGGATTTTCCAGTAATTTCAAAACCCCGTTTCCCCTGGTACTGATCCAGATATTGCCCCTTGGGTCTTCAGTAACGAAATTGACGAGGCGTTTGCGGATACTCTCCGAGTTTGAATACGGCTGGAAATTTTGGAAAGTTCCCTGCTCTGGGTCAAAAAGATCCAGGCCGGAGGAGGTGCCGATCCACATGCGGTCCTTGCTATCCTCGAATATTTCCCATATCACATCACTGCTGATGCTGTTTGAATTTTGCGTTGAAGGCCTGTAGGAAACGAATTGATCCTTATCTCGAAGATATTTGTTGAGCCCCCCCTCCAGGGTTCCGATCCATAATTGTTGATCCTTATCTTCATAAATGGTTTGAATGTAACAGGAAGGCAGACTTCCAGGGATATGATGGTCGCATTCGTAGGAAATGAACTCCACTCCATTAAACCGATATAAACCACTTCTTGTGCCAAACCACAAAAAACCCTGATGATCCTGAAAAATAGCGGTAATGGAATTTCCGGACAATTCATTTTTCAAATGGACAATTTGTAGGTCTTCAGCCTTTTGACTAAAACACCAGGTAGGTGAAAAGCTGAATAGTACTACCCAGAAAATCAACCGATATAATCGTCCGTTTCTTAACATAACCTTGGTACAATACAAGGTTCACAAGGTATTGAATTTTTGTAATAAATCTGGATATTCTTTGTGGGAAGCATGGCCTGAAGTCAATAATTAACTCAGAAATACTTAAATCTACAAACTCCTTGTTTTCACCATGTTATAAAAATGGAAGGTCAGCCAAATATATTTTTTATATTTGTGCATATCGGGTCCTTAGTATTACGATATTTGTACACCACTTAAGGGCCTGGAAAACAATCCCCTCACCCTGAAATATACCTCCAGAAGAGTATTCTAGCTATTATCTATTATTAGTCTGATCGGGATGAAAAAAAAGAGGAAGGTGAGGCCGCTTAATGTAGCTCCCACCCCTGTGAGCAAGCTACTGGCAAGGCGAAAAAACAATCAAAAGCATCGTTCCATGCTTGGGGGGTTGCTTATTGCCCTGTTTATTATTGCGGTGCCCTCTCAGCTAAGTGCTCAAAATAGCCAGGCTGATACGCTTCAACTCATTTCCGAAAATAAAATTCCGGATACTACTTCGATAAAATTCCTGACAAACCTCCTGCTTGAAAAACTCGAATCTTTACCGGAAGAACAAAAAAGACTGCAATTTCAGTTACTGGATTTTACACCTCCTCCTGCTCCTGAGTATTATGCTGCCGTAATAAGTTATTTATATTCCAGGTATCTTTTTTTGACAGATGAAAACCCTGAAGTGCAATTCAGGGCTTTTAATGAAGCGCTTAATGTCAATAAAGCCTCCAGGTACCGGAGCGGATATGGTCTTGCCTTACAGTCCATGGGGGAGTTCTACCTGGATTACGAGCAGTTCGAGAATGCTTATGGCTATTTTGAGAAAGCCCTGGATATCTTCGCGGCACACTTAATGGAACATCAAACAGTGTCCTGTCTTTATCATCTTGGATTGGTATTGAACAAAAAGACGGAATATGAAAAAGCTGTGGAATATTTCCTTGAAGCACTCACCATGGCCAGGGAAAATGAATTGCTGCAATGGTATCCTTTACTTAATACAAAGATTGGGCAACTGTATCTGGATCAGAAACAATGGGATGTAGCTCTGGGGTATTTTAATAGGGCTCTGGAAACGGGAGCTACGAACATAGACTCTGTAAAGGTTATGAATGAGATAGGTAGTCTTTACCGGGAGAATGGACAGTTTCAAAAGGCCCTGAGTGTTTTGCAAGATGCCTATGGCATTGCTCTTAGAAACCATCTTTACCACAGGTTGCCATCAGTAGCTGTTCGACTGGGAGATTTATATCAGGCTATGTCAAAATATTCTTCTGCTGAATACCAATATACAGGCGCCCTCAAATTATGGGAAGACTCAACTCTGATTAAAGATAATGATTCCCATTTTTTCCGAAACGAGCGAATGCAAATTCAGAGGTGGGCCCTAAAAGGATTGTCAGAAAGTAACGCTGGCCTTTATAATTATGAAAAAGCACTGGCTTATAATCAGGATTATCGGTCTTTATCGGATAGTTTGAAGGCTTATGAAAAGCAAAGATTGAATCGTATTAATGAAGTTCATTATCGCATGGGGCACATAGAGGCTGAGAATGAATTGCTCAGGCAGGAACATATAATTTTCAGAAACAGGATAAAAACTCGAAATGCGATTATTTGGGGTTCCGTTCTGGTGGTATTATTGGCCGGTATTTTGAGCTTTGTTCTTCTCAGAGAAGGGCGCCGTCGAAAAAATTATTCCGTGAAGCTGAAGCAGGAGGTGGAAAAAAGGAAGTTAAGCCTGGAAGTATCCAATGAACAACTGCAAAAAAACAATGCGGAACTTCAGTCTTTTGCCTACATCACTTCTCACGACCTCAAGGAGCCTCTTCGAAATATTTCCGGTTTTTCTTCCCTTCTTGAAAAAGCAGTGAAAGAAAGAGAATACCATAAATTACCCGAATTATTTGGGTTCATTAACAGGAATGTAAATCAAATGTTTACCCTGATTGATGACATCATGACTTATACAACCCTTGGCAGATTTAACCAGGAAGCTTCGCTAAGTATTTCAAAAATCAAGGATCATCTGCAAAGGGAATTATCGGAAGTGGTTACAGAACGTAATGCCGAGGTTCATTTTAACGTCGGAAAAGCCGGGACCAAAAAAATTCCGGCTATCATAAAGGTTGCGCTTAAAAACCTGGTGGAAAACGGAATAAAGTATAATGAGCACCAGGTGCCTCAGGTTTGGATAAATGTGCATAGGCGAGAAGATATGCAGATAGTCTTTTTTATTAAAGATAACGGTATTGGTATCCAAAAGGAATTTAAAGAAACCGTTTTCAAAATGTTCAAACGCCTGCATACCCGGGAGATTTATGAAGGTTCGGGGATCGGACTGGCTATTTGCAGAAAGGCGGTAGAGATTGCCGGGGGAAAGGTTTATCTGAAACATTCAGATAGTTCCGGTTCCGTTTTTACTATTGAGGTTCCTCAAACAAAAAATAAGGGTAATAACCAATCTGTTTTTTCAAGAGCAGATCAAACTTTTGAAGATGTTGCCTAAAGAAAAGAAATATGGCAAGTTTTTGACCAGGGTAATATATTTCCTGCTCTGGATGGTTATGACCATTCAATTAGTAAGGGCACAAACGCCTATAATTGACACTTATAAGGCAGAACTCGAAAAGGATATACATGATTCAACCCGGGTTTATTACCTCCTCGTATTATATGAAGAAACCTTTGAAAGTGACCCGTTGGAGGCGGAAAATTATCTCCAGCAGGCCATAAAATTAAGCCGCCAAATTCCTGATAAGTTCCATTATCTTCAGGCAGGGCTTGCCCAAAGCAGGTTGCTGATTTATAACGAAGTGCCCCTTGATTCTACAGTTGCCTTGTTAATGGACTTACTCGACCTGGCTCGCGATATGGATGATGAGAGGGGGCAGGCAGATGTTTTCTTTGAATTGGGAGAAGCTTACCAGTTTGCCAACCAGGATGAAAAAGCTTTTTTGTATTATAAAGAGGGGCTTGAAATTTACCAACGATTGGATGAACCTGAGAATATTGTATGGTATTTAAATCCGATGGGGGTTATTTTACATGAGAAGGGGGATAAGGATGAAGCGTTTTATTATTATAAAGAAGGTGTAGAACTGGCGATTAGTGTCAATGATTCTTCCTGGGTAACTATGTTCTATAATAACATGGCGGAGGTACACCGGGAAAGCATGGAATTTGAGGAAGCCATTCTATATTATGCCAGGGGATTGGAAACTTCGAACAACCCCTGGGACAGTTGCCTGATTTACACGAATTTGGGTATGATGTATACCAATGTGGAAAATTTTTCCAAGGCTAGTGACCATCTGGAGAGAGCCAGGATTTTGGGGCTGAAGTACGAAATAAAAGAAGAGCTGTGTAATGTATTCTTACGGTGGGGAGATTTTTATGCGGCTCAGGGATTACATGAAAAAGCCTTTGAAGAATTTGACATTGCCGAAATGTTGATAAATCAATATGAAACTGATCTTTCTGTAGATTATACTGAATATTTCTGGATTGAATTGTATAAAAGCAGGGCCAAAGCATATGAGGAATTTGGAGATCCCGCCAAAGCTTTGGCTTATCACAAAAAATACAAGCTTATTGAAGATACCTTGTATGGAGAGGAAAAAAGAAAACTGATTCTAAACCTTGATGCCGGGTATAGGATAGGGCAGAAGGAAATAGAAAATCAGTTGCTAAAGACCACTTCCAGTGGTTATAAAACAGAGATTCAAAGGAAAACCTTCACCATCCTGGCTGTGGTTTTAATAGCACTGCTCTTTTTGGCATTGACCTACATGTTGTACATTTCAAACAGAAGGAGTAAACAATATGCAAAGGAACTTGAAGCAGAAGTTGAAGCCAGTACCCGGGATGTCAGATTAACCAATTTAAAGCTTGAAAACAGTAATGCCGAATTACAATCCTTTGCTTCCATTACCTCTCATGATCTCAAAGAACCGCTTAGGACCATTGCCGGTTTTACGAGCTTCCTTGAACAAAACATAAACAACAAACAATATGAAAACCTGGCTACACCGGTAGGGTTTATCAAAACCAACGTAGCCAGGATGTTCAGGCTTATTGAAGATATTCTGGCTTATTCCAGCCTTACGGAAAATGCCGAGAAAGAATTGATTTCATTTAATGAGATTAAAGAACATGTACGGGAAAGCCTGCGGACGATGATCGAAGAAAAAGATGCAGAAATCATATATGGAACTGGCCTGGCAAAAGCCGAGCCCCTTATGTTGCCATCAAGATTAAAAGTGGTGTTTAAAAACCTGATTGAAAATGGCATAAAATACAATACGAATGAAAAACCCCAAGTGGTGATCAGTTATTCAGCGCAAGGTGGAAAACATGTTTTCCTGTTTGCTGATAATGGCATTGGAATTGCTCCGGAATACAGGGAAACCATTTTTGAAATGTTCAAAAGGCTTCATACCAGGGATGAATACCGGGGGACAGGTGTCGGGCTGGCCATTTGTAAAAAGACCATTCAAAACCTGGGGGGGAAATTGTATTTAAATCGTTCCGATGAAAATGGATCGGAGTTTTACCTGGAGATTTCTTAAAAAGGTTGATTGACGTTGAGTTGATTAATTCACTTCTATTTCATAACTCGAAAGCTCCAAATTGGCTTTCAACACTGCTTTGGATGCACCGTTTTGCCAACGCAAATTAAGCATCTGGTCAGTGGATTCATCAATATGAAAATCTCCGTTGAAGGCGGGATGAGTATTCCTGAATCGTATTAGATCTATGAGTTGCTTCACTACCGTCCTCTCCAGTGCTTGTGGTAATTCTTCCTCAGTGAAGTAGTGCCGGTTGATGTCTCTTCCGACAAGGGTTTTGGCCAGCAGATCCATATCATTTGGTTCCGCCAACAGCCCGGTGTAATAGACCTGGGGAACTCCCGGGGCAAAGAACTGAATAGCTCTGGCAAGTAAATAACGATCATCGTCTCCTCCAAGAGCATCGTAATAAGTACAGTTGACCTGGTAGAGATCGAGGTTGGAAGCTGCTTCACCGGTTGCCTGTTTACTTTGACCCTGGCTGTTTTTATGGATCATTTCTACAATCGCTTCAATTTCAGAATCCGGGAGTAATCCAGGCTCACCATTGGAACTACCAACATCAATCACTCCAATTCCATCATGAGTATCTAGTACAGTAATGGCATTCCTTGGGCTGATCTCGAGCCAATGTTTTAAGTGAGTTGCATTGCCTGTGTAAATAGCATGCAATACGAGAGGCGGCAGGGCAAAATCATAAACTCTATCAACCTTTTTGGCTATTTCAACCTGCTGTTTGAAGTAGGAATGGATCTCGACTAATACTTCCATGCCAAAGTCGGCCGCTTTGTCCCTGAACCACTGAATGAAATCAAAAGTTTCCGGGATCATAAAACAGGAGGTACCAGGCTTTTTAATCGCATAACCGGCAGCATCCAGGCGAATCATCTTGATACCGGCATCGTGGAATTGCTTCAATATTGAAAGGAGATATTCTTTTCCCTTTGCACCATTCACATCAATATCAATCTGGTTGGTCGTGAAGGTTGTCCACAACATTTTTTTTGAACCATTACCCAAAGACTTAGTAGTAAATGGAAAACCTGGCCTTGGCCGGTATATATGGAGCAGCTCTTTTTCTGTAGCTCCGTTTTTGAAGACCTTGTCAAAGGTCAAAAAGAGATCGGCAAAATCGGAATCATCACCGTGTTTGAGGAAATCGATAAATTGGGGAGATTGAGCTGACATGTGGTTTACGATTACATCTCCCATCACATCAATATGTTCGCTTAATTCTCTGATATCTGACCAGTTGCCTAATTGTGGATCAACCTGGGTGTGGTCAATGGGATCGAATCCTGCATCTGCGCCGTCAATAGGAAAAAAGAAAGGAAGTAGGTGAACACCTCCAAAAACATCTTTGAGTGGCCCTGTGAGTAGTTGCTGCAGTGATTTTATATTCCCACCGGAAAATCGGTCGATGTAGCAGATGAGCTGAACCTGGTTTTTCATCTGTAAAATAATTTGTCTGTTTATTTGAATTAGTTGGCGGATGCAAAAGTATTGAAAAAATAAGCTTGATAGGTGGAGTTTTTGGTTAAAATACCTTTAGGCAAAAAAAAACAGGGCTCGAATTTTGATTCGGCCCTGTAAAATTCTGTAGTGTTTTTTATTTTATTGTTGGTATATGGACAGAACTACTTTTAATTAAAAGTTTTCCTGAAGAGAACCGATAGGGCTATACTGCTGAGAAGCGCTGAAGGCCGCAGAATATTATTTTCTCAGCGGTACTTTGCGAGATCTTTGCGATACTCAGCGTAACAACTCTCTGTGCCTCCATGATCGGAAAAAGTAATTTGATCAAAACTAATTTTGTCCTCCTACTTTGTTGAATTAACAGCCCCATTCCACTTCAATTACATGATGAGAGAGTGAATACTTTTGGTCTACTGTCATTATTAGGATACTGTCACCTTCTTCACATTTTTTGAGTACTTCCTGAAGATTGACCTCAAAAAGAACTTTTGGGGAATACATCCATAGGGTATTGGTCCGGTCGTTTTTGATTGCTACCCGGAACCCGATTCCTTTGCCGGCTTTGGTACTTTGGCAACCGAGGTTAACCTTGGAGACCGTAAGTTTTC
>QQUB01000210.1 GCA_008501835.1 Bacteroidota bacterium | reverse complement strand
CCTCAGGGTGAATTTGTTTGCCATTGTTAGTGAGAAGAGTGTCGCTAACTTAAGAAGTGACCTTTATAAAAAACTCATAAGTCTTGAAATTCCTTTTTTCGAGGAAAGAAGAGTAGGGGAGTTGACCAGCCGGATTTCAAATGATGTCACACAAATACAAGGGGTAATGTCTATCACCCTTGCTGAATTTGTGCGCCAGGTGATCACTTTGGTTGGAGGAATTGCCATAATTGTCTTCACCATGCCACGGCTGGCTTTGACAATGTTGCTGACATTCCCACTGGTGGTCATAGCTGCAATGTTCTTTGGAAGGTTTATTCGTAAACTCATGAGGGAACGCCAGGATATGATCGCCCAAACAAATGTTGTTGTTGAGGAGACCATGCAGAGTGTTCAAACCGTAAAAGCCTTTACTAATGAATGGTTTGAGCTCAATCGCTATATGAAACAGCTAAAGGAAGCTGTTGATATTTCTCTGAAGGCAGCCAGATACCGGGGAGCATTTTCTTCTTTTATTATACTGGTCATGTTTGGGGCCCTGTTTTTTATCATGTATGAGGCAGCCATGTTGGTTCAGGCCGGAGATATGGCTAAGAATGGATTGGTAGATTTTGTGATTTATACGGGAATAATTGGAGCATCCATTGTGAGCCTTGGAAATTTTTATACAACAATTGTTTCTGCTGTCGGAGCAGCTGAGCGCATATTGGATATTCTCGATCAGGACGTGGAAATAGAGTTAACACCCCTGGAACCTTTAAGTCCTGAAGAGCGTTTTACGGGGCACATAAGCTTCCGTGACCTGAAGTTTTCTTACCCGAGTCGACCCGATATCGAAGTGTTGAAAGATATTAATATGGATATTCAACCTGGACAGCGTGTGGCTTTGGTAGGCGCAAGTGGCGCCGGTAAATCTACCATGATTCAATTACTGCTGCAATTCTATAAACATGAGACTGGAAACATTTTAATTGATGGTAAGGATATTCGGGATTATTCAATTCTCAAGTACCGTCAGAATTTTGCCGTAGTACCCCAGGAGGTCATGTTGTTTGGAGGAACAATTCGCGAAAATATCCTTTATGGGAATCCAAATGCCACAGAGGATGATATTAAGGAAGCGGCTCAAAAGGCGCATGCCCTGGAATTTATCGAAAAATTCCCGGAAGGTATGGAGACTATTGTGGGAGAAAGGGGGGTAAAACTTTCAGGTGGCCAAAGGCAAAGGATAGCAATAGCACGGGCCATTCTCAATGACCCGGCGGTATTGTTACTCGATGAAGCGACTTCTGCACTGGATGCGGAATCTGAGAAGGTCGTACAGGAGGCCCTGGAAGGATTAATGGAAAACAGAACCTCCATTATTATAGCACACAGGCTCGCTACGATTAAAAATGTCGATAAGATTTATGTTCTGGATCATGGAGAGGAGGTAGAGGAAGGGAATCATGAAGAATTATCTGCTATTGAAGGTGGGGCATATAACAGTTTGGCAAAACTGCAATTTGACCTTGTTTCGTGACATTTTAAAGATAATTTATACATTTGCACTTTAAAAATAAAAAGAAATACACAACACTATGCCAAAGAACCTGCTCATTGTAGAGTCGCCGGCAAAAGCCAAAACCATAGAAAAATACCTTGGTAAAGACTTCACTGTTAAGTCTAGCTTTGGGCATATTCGGGACCTTGAAAAAGGTAATAATGCTGTTGATGTTGATAATGGCTTTAGACCCAAATACGTGGTGTCACCGGAGAAGAAGAAAGTGGTGAAGGATTTAAAAAGCTGGGTAAAAAAAGTTGACGAAGTATGGCTTGCAACGGATGAGGATAGAGAAGGAGAAGCCATCTCCTGGCACTTATGTAAGGTGCTGGGCCTTGATGAAGGATCCACTAAACGTATTGTGTTCAGAGAGATTACCAAACCTGCTATTTTAAAAGCTGTTTCAAATCCAAGAACAGTGGATACCAATTTGGTAAATGCACAGCAGGCACGTAGAATTCTGGACAGGCTAGTGGGTTTTGAACTGTCGGGTATCCTGTGGAAAAAAATCCGTGGTAAATTATCTGCCGGAAGAGTGCAGTCGGTTGCCCTGAAGCTCATAGTTGAAAGAGAACGTGAGATTTTGAAATTCAAACCCACTCCATATTTCAAACTCACAGCTTTATTTGATGTGGTCAACGGTAACGGGAAAAAAGTACAGTTGAAGGCTGATAGTCCAAATCGTTTTGAATCACAGGAAGATGCTGAAACTTTTTTGAAAAAATGTATTGGAGCTGAGTTTGAAATTGAAGATATAAAGGTCAAACCGCTCAAGAGAAGACCTGCACCTCCTTTTACCACTTCTACCTTGCAGCAGGAAGCCAGCCGGAAGCTTGGTTTTGCGGTTAAACGCACCATGATGGCTGCTCAAAGATTGTATGAAGCCGGTCATATTACCTATATGAGAACGGACTCCATCAGTTTGAGTGAAATGGCTATCCAGACCATTGCACAGGAAATTGAACAGTCCTTTGGAGTAGATTATCTGAAGACAAGAAGGTTTAAAACCAAAAAGGCGGATGCCCAGGAAGCTCACGAGGCCATACGACCTACCTATATTCAAAAGAAAAATGTTTCCGGTAATCGTGATGAGCAAAGACTCTATGAATTGATCTGGAAGCGTACAATCGCCTCTCAGATGTCTGAAGCCTTACTTGAAAAAACGACGGTTTCCATCGGAGTGTCAACGGTGCCCGATGCAAAATTGCAGGCAGTTGGGGAGGTGCTCAAATTTGACGGATTCCTCAAAGTGTACCTGGAGTCCAAAGATGACGACGATGAAGAGGAAGCAAAAGGAATGCTGCCTCCTTTGAAAGTAGGGCAGGTGCTTGATCTCAACGAAATGACAGCCCTGGAGAGATATACCAGAGCCCCGGCGAGATATACGGAAGCAGGACTGGTGAGTAAAATGGAAGAATTAGGTATTGGTCGTCCGTCTACTTATGCGCCAACCATTTCAAAGATCATGGAGCCGGACAGGGGCTATGTTGTCAAGGAAAGCCGTGATGGTGAAGAAAAGAATTACCAGGTACTCACCCTTGCTGACAATAACATTACCAAGAGTATTAAAACGGAAATGGCCGGAGCGGTTAAGAACCGGTTGTTCCCAACAGATATGGGGTTGGTGGTAACGGACTTTTTGGAAGATTACTTTGCCAATATTCTGAATTACGGTTTTACGGCTAACATTGAAGAGCAATTTGATGAAATTGCCCACGGGAAAGAAGCCTGGACGAAAATGTTGGAGGACTTCTATGGACCATTCCATACTATGGTTGAAAAAACCATCGAAACAGCAGATCGTCCGAATAAGGAACGAATTCTTGGAACGGATCCGGATACCGGACATACCGTTTTGACAAGATTGTCGAGAAACGGCCCGGTAGTACAGATTGGAACACCTGAGGAATTAGGAGAAGAAGGAAAACCCCGATATGCCAATCTCGCTCCCGGTCAATCGATGGAAACCATTGAATATGATGAGGCAATCAAGCTTTTTGCCTTGCCAAAAACTATTGGAGAATTTGAAGGCAAAGAGGTGATCATCGGAGCCGGCAGGTTTGGACCTTATGTGAAATTTGACGAAAAATTCATCTCTCTTGCCAAAGGTGAAGATCCGCATAAAATTGAACTTACAAGAGCTATTCAACTCATTGAGGAAAAAAGGAAACTCGATGCTCCGGTGTATGAGTTTGAAGGAAAGCCTGTAACGAAAGGCGTCGGGCGGTTTGGGCCTTACCTGAAATGGAATAATATGTTTATCAATGTTCCCAAAAGGTATAACTTTGATGAACTAACAGATGCCGAGATTGTTGAATTAATTGAAGCCAAGATCGAGAAGGAGGCCAATCGTTATATCAACAAATGGGAAGAAGGCAAAACCCTTATCGCTGTTGAGAACGGCAGGTGGGGACCTTTTATCAGGTTTAAGAAAAAGGCCATTAAACTTCCCAAAATTGACGGAGCCAAAGCCACACCAGAATCAGCTGCAACCCTGACCCTGGAACAGGTAAAGGAAATTATCGAAGCAGAGGTTCCCGGAGCTTTCAAGAAAAAGGCTGCACCGAAAAAGAAAACAGCAACTAAGAAAAAGACAAATACTGCAAAAAAGAAATCTTAATATGGAAGATACAAGTAAAAAAAACAAACAGCTCAATCTGGAACTTCCTGAAGAAATTGCCGAGGGAGTTTATTCAAACCTGGCAATTATTTCACATTCCTCCTCTGAGTTTGTATTGGATTTCGTCAGACTTATGCCAAATGTACCAAAGGCGAAAGTTAAATCGAGAATTATCCTTACACCTCAGCACGCTAAAAGATTACTCAAGGCATTGAATGATAATATCCAGAGGTTCGAGGCTCAGTTCGGAACTATTGATGAACCTGATCAGCCTCCATTTCCTCCTATGAATTTTACTCCGACAGCGCAGGCGTAAATTCAGGATTGAGCATAAAAAAACCGCATACGGCAATCAATGCCCTATGCGGTTTTTTTTGTATGATATAAAACAGTATTAAAAATCCACCAGTTCAATATCAAACAGTAACACAGAATTGGCTGGTATATTACCTGTTGCCTGGCTTCCATAACCGAGTTCGGAAGGAATGAAAAATTTACCACTGCCACCTCTTTCCAATAAGGGGATACCAATTTGCCACCCGGGAATGAGGTATTCAAGAGGGAAACTTGCTGTTTCTCCATCCTGGGTCCCATCGAAAAAAGTCCCGTCGAGTAAAGTACCCGTGTATCTTACCTCAACTTCATTGGTGATATTCGGATGGTTGCCGTCTCCAGTTTCTTCAATGATGTAAAACAGCCCTGATTCATGCTCCTCAGCCTGAAGATTATTCGCTTCGAGGTAATCAAGGATCTCTTCACGGTTTATTTTAGCATAGTCCTTTGAACAGCCAGAGATAATTAAGCTAGCCAAAATGACCAGGAATAAAAAATTCGATTTCATTTACTTTAATACTTTTATTGATTTATGTCTAATAATAATTTGTTACCATAACGATAGAAAACCCTATCTGTTGATGCAAGAACCTCAAAAAATGCTATTGGGTTGGTTAATTTGCTAAAAATCAATCCGATTTTGCTTTTAGAATGAAATCGACATCTACATCGTATGGATAGCGCATCAAAAATTCAATTGCCCTGCCGATAGGATAACCTTCATACACGACCCGGTATAGCATTCTGGTGATAGGTACTGCAAGGTTAAAATGTGTGGCAATATAATTAGTGATTACGAGGGTTCTGACTCCCTCAGCCAATTCAGAAGTTGTTCTGTTGATTTCTTCCAGCGTCTCTCCTTTGCCAAGGCGGTAACCAAAAGTAAACTTCCGACTGCGTTTACTTGTTGCCGTGGCGACGAGGTCCCCGATACCAGCGGTCCCGAGGAAGGCACTACTTTCTGCACCGATCTTTTTCCCAACGTGGATCATTTCTCCGACTCCTCTCGAAATC
>QQUB01000041.1 GCA_008501835.1 Bacteroidota bacterium | reverse complement strand
AGTTTGTCACTACTCCACCGGCCAGTAAAAGAGCTTCCGTCTCTGAATGGATTGGCCTCTCACAAGTAAAGATCGATTACAGCAGACCGGCAGTAAATGGCCGGGAAGGTACCATTTACGGCGCACAAGGGTTAGTTCCCTACAATAATGGAAACCCATTCCCATGGCGTGCAGGGGCTAATGAAAATACCGTCATTACCCTCGAAGCTGATGCCAAAATTAACGGACAAGCCCTCCCAGCAGGAGCTTACGGATTTCACATTATCCCGGCGGAAGAAGAATGGATACTGATTTTTTCAAGCAACAACCATTCCTGGGGGAGTTTCAACTACGACTCCACAGAGGATGTCCTTAGGGTATCCGTCAAACCAGAAACTTGCGATCATGAAGAATGGTTGCGCTTCGAATTCGTCAACGCGACCAATAACAGCACAGACATTCAAATGAGCTGGGAGAGCAAAAAAATCAGCTTTACCGTTGAAATGGACGTTCATGCCCTTACCATGAACAATATCGAAAAAGAACTCGACAACCTGCTCGGGTTTGGTTGGCAGGGGTGGAATTCTGCGGCACAGTACACATTAGCCAGCGGAAAAGACCTGGAAAAGGGATTAGAATGGGCCAGACGTGCCTATTCTCCTGGGTTTTTTGGTACCCAAAAGAATTTCACGACCCTGCAGACAGAGTCCCAGATTCTCACTCAACTGGGAAAAGCTGAAGCAGCTAAAGCTATCATGGACCAGGCCATTCCACTGGCAACCATGACCGAGCTCCACTTTTACGGTCGTACCTTGATCCAACAAAACAAACCTAAAGAAGCCATGGCCATCTTCCAGATGAATCGTGATAATAATCCGGACGACAACTTTACAACCCTCGTAGGTTTGGCTCGTGGAAACATGGCGAATGAAAACTTCAAGGAAGCTGCCAAATATTTCAGAATTGCAGCAAAAAATGCTCCGGCAGGTCAGGCACCTGCCTATGAAAATCTGGCTAAACAGTGTGAGGACAGGTTATAGAATTTTAAAGCCAGGAAAAAATATACCCCGCTGGCGGGGTCGGCTTCAATAAAAATGGTAAAACCGTTTTTCTTGAAGTCGGGGGTGGATTCACTGGTAAGTAAGTCCACACCCAAATTTAACAGGGAACATTTTCCTATCCGGAAATTCTCCTCGTCAAATTTGACCCCGCCAGCGGGGTATATTTATACTTAAAACTATAATTTCGCTTTTATCCTGGCGTATTCAGTCTGATAACTCTTGTTCCCTTTACAACCCATTTCCTTTGCCTTATTTTCAATGTTTTCCACACGATTACCAGGGCTCGGGTGAGTACTCAAAAACTCAGGCGGCGTTTTATTGCTTTCGATCTTTTTGAAAAATCCTGCGGCACCATCCGCATTATAATCCGTTCCGCAAAGGTACTTCACGGAATTCAGGTCAGATTCTGTCTCATGAGAACGGCTGAATTTAAGGGAAACCAACCCAAGAGCGATCTGCTCGATTAAACCTGGTTCGGACTTACCAGTAGCGATAGACACCAAAGCTGCAATTCCATAGGTTTTGGTCATCTGCCGTGTTGAGTGGCGAAGATCGGCATGGGCAATCTCATGAGCCATTACTCCGGCCAGTTGATCTTCCGTATCCAGATATTTGATCAACCCCGTATAGACGTAAATAAATCCGCCCGGCGTACAAAAGGCATTAAGGGTCTCATCATCCTTGATGATTTTTACTTCCCAAACGAATTTGTCCTTATATTTTACCTGTCCTGAATTCAGGATCTTATTGGTAATTTTGCGAATGTAGCTGTAAGCTTCTTCATTGCCTTGTTCCGGCAATATGGGGAATTGCTGGGGGTCGCTTTCAATTTGTTTGGCTACTTCCTTACCCAGTTCAATATCCTGGTCCGGGGTAAACAAATTCAGGCCTCCGCCACCTTCCTGGGTTACTCCGCAACCGGAGATGGAAATAATGGAAGCCACGAGGCTTAACATGATGAATTTTCTGATGCGCATAGGTTTTTTATTTTCAATTAGTAAAGACGTTTAGATTTTTAGACTACTTTATTTGCTAATTCATTCTTAAAGAAAATTTAAAAAATTCTAAATTTTTGGTCAAATTAAGGTCTAATGGTCAGAAAATCCAACCGTCCATTTTCAAAGTAGTGATAACGAACGAAGATAGTCAATTGTTATATTGATATCCCGGCTAAGGATCCGGTCCTCGTCGAGGTGTGGAACTTCCTCCCGGTATTCAGCAGCGATTTTTTCAATCAACTCCGAAGATTTCAATGGCCGGTAATCCAGGGCCTGCATAGCTCCGATAAATTCGATGGCCAGCAACCTTTCAAGGTTAAGTACAACACGATGTAGCTTGGTAGCAGCGTTGGCAGCCATACTCACATGATCTTCCTGACCATTGGAGGAAACGATTGAATCCACCGAAGCCGGGGTACACAATTGTTTATTCTGACTAACAATGGATGCGGCAGTATATTGCAAAATCATCATTCCCGAATTCAAGCCGGGGTTCATTGTTAAAAATGCCGGCAGTTCCCGCTGTCCGGAGATCAGTTGATAAAGACGACGCTCCGAAATATTTCCCAGCTCAGCCAGTGCTATAGCGAGATAATCCAGAACAAGAGCAATAGGTTGAGCATGGAAATTACCACCGGAAAGGATAACATCATCATCAGGGAAAATGTTAGGATTGTCCGTAACCGAGTTAATCTCCGTTTCTACGATCGATAATACGTGTAATATGGCATCCCAGCTAGCTCCATGTACCTGGGGTACACATCTGAAAGCATAAGGGTCCTGAACATTGGCCTTTTCATTTTGTGCGATCTCACTCCCTTCCAGAAACTCCAGTACTTTCCTGGCAACATTGACCTGCCCCTGATGAGGACGGATTTTGTGCAAACGTTCATCAAAGGGGCTCAAAGCACAATCAAAACCATCGATTGAAGCAGCTGCGGTCAAATTGGCCACTCTGAGTAAGTCTTCTGCCTTCATCAAACACCAGCAGGCGTAACTGGTTGAAAACTGGGTACCGTTCAGTAAAGCCAATCCTTCCTTGGCTTCCAGAATAAGTGGCTTGAGTCCCAATTCCTTCAGCACCTCTGCTGAATCCCGCCGTTGTCCCTTATAATTTACTTCACCTTCTCCGATAAGCGGCAAACTCAAATGGGCTAATGGAGCCAAATCTCCTGAGGCCCCCAGGGAACCCAGTTGATAAACCACCGGCAAAACACCTTCATTATAAAAAGTGATCAACCTTTCCACTACTTCCAGCCGGACCCCGGAAAAGCCCTGAGACATATTTTTTATCTTCAGCAAAAGCATCAGACGAACAATTTCCTGTGGCACCTCATCTCCTGTACCACATGCATGGGATCGAACGAGATTTACCTGGAGATTCGTCCGTTCATCATCAGATATCCGGATATTACACAAGGAACCAAACCCTGTATTGATTCCATAAAACAATTCGCCGGAACCACTTAATTTATCATCAAGATAGGCGCGGCAGTGAAGAATTTTTTGTTTATCCTGCTCCGAAAGGTCAAGCCGGAGGTCATTATTCAAAATTTTCCGAATATCATCGAGTTCGAGATAATCAGATTGGATAAAATGCGTTTTTTTCATACGTGGATTTATTGTGCTGAAAATTCCCTGTATGTCGCAAAAAAATCAAGTTGGTTTTATTCGAATTATGGGCTGATTATTTGCAAACATAAGAATGTGCAAGGCACATTTAGCGGCGAAATTAAAAAGAAAGCAGATGATTGTGTTACTATTTTGGGGATTTTAGTATTTGCTAAGGTTGACATACACGACTTATGTCTTTGCCCATTCATTTCGACAAATTTGCAGAAGTAAGGGCGTTTTGGAATCCTAAGGCAGCCATGGGCCTTTTTCCGGGTTAAAACCGTTAAGAAAGCCGTTAAACATTAGTTAAAAAATACCCTATGTCCTCAGAACCTGTTATTTTTAAAGCGTTCACCTTCAAACACTTAGAAAATATCATTTTTGAACCTGAAAATTTATCTGTGTAACTTTTCCCTGTAACTTATGGTCTAAAAAATGAAAACATCGAAATTATTGTAATTTTGAATCCGAAAAAATACGGAAGGGAAGAGAAGAAAGGTGGAAGTTTGATTAGAGTTAGGTTTTTGCTGAACAATACTTCTTAATCAACTTTGGAAACTGGATAAATTGATTTTGGAATAATAACACTTATCCATTTTTCCATTTCATCCACAATTCCATTTGATTTGGAACACCACTTGGTTGAACTCATAAATTCTGAATACAATTTTTTACATACGCTAAATATGATCAATACAAAAACAAATAAAGTTATGAATTTACAAACCATTAAAAACCTTGGAATAAAAGCGATCCTTTCAACGGCATTAGTAGCTGTTTTTGCCTTTACGGCCAACGCACAGAGAATATGCTATGTCGATGTGAATAAAGTATTGGAGAGCATTCAGGAATACCAGGATGCCCAGACGGAACTCGATCGTCAGGCGAAACAATGGCGCCAGGAGATCGCTCAGGAGTACGATGTGATCAAAGGGATGTACAACCGCTACCAGGCGGAGCAGGTCCTTATGAGTGACGAAGCTCGTCGCCAGCGTGAAGATGAAATCATGAACAAAGAAAAGGAAGTTCGCGATATGCAAAAGTCTAAATTCGGCCCGGAAGGAGAATTATTCAAACGTCGTCAAAGCCTTGTACGTCCGATCCAGGATAGAGTTTATGCAGCAATTGAAGCCTATGCAGAAGAACGCGGTTACGATTTCATTTTCGACAGATCCGGAAACTCAGGCATGATCTTCACCAACCCGGAGTTTGACAAAACAGAAGACATTTTAAAACGTCTGAAATAAATATTTTCTTAGAGAACTGTTGAATAATCAGCAAAAACGTATTTTTGCGGCCGATCATTTATACTGATTCGTGAGAAAACATAGGAGGTGAGTGGAATTAGCCGATTACCTCAAACAAGAATTTAACGATTAAATTAATATTACAATGAAGAGAATCTTGAAAGCAACATTAGTTGTTGCCCTTTTATTCAGCGTGGCCTTTAGCGCTGACGCACAGAAGTTCGGTTACGTGGATTCCCAGGCGATCCTAGCTGACATGCCTGAGGTAAAACAGGCGGACGCCAATCTGGAAGCTTTGCAAAAACAACTCCAGAAAAAAGGCCAGGGAATGGTTGAAAAACTGCAGCAGGATTATGCAGCTGTTCAGCAAAAGGTTGTTGATGGTCTGTTGTCACCACAACAACAGGAAACAGAAGCCAAAAAACTGGAAGAAAGACAAATGGAGATTGCCAAATTCGAGCAGGATATGGTCAATCAGATCCAGAACAAGCGTAACGAATTGCTGGAACCTATTTACAAAAAAGTAAATGATGCCATCTCAGCCGTAGCTAAGGAAAACGGCTACCAGATGATCTTTGAAAAAGGCGTATTGCTTTATTCAGCGCCAGCACAGGATGTGA
>QQUB01000642.1 GCA_008501835.1 Bacteroidota bacterium | reverse complement strand
TTTTCAAAGATTCTTTTTCCTTTCTATTTAATTTGGTTAAACCGTAAAAAGCCTGTTTTACCTCGTGACAACAAATTTGGCCCCTTTGGAAAAATGACCTTTGGTATTTAATAACCTAATGGTGTAAAAACCGGGCGAAAGGTTGCTTGCATCAAGAGGAAATGTTGCTCTTCCATTTAAAGCAATCTGTTGAATTCTCTGTCCAAGATTGTTAAAAATGAGCATGGTTCCGGAATCTGCCAGTTCTTGAGATTCAATGCTAATGGTCGCTACGTTGCTGACTGGGTTAGGAGAAATTTTTATGCTGGTATTTAATGCTGGGTTATCAGTGGAGTTAGGCATGTTAGGAGCTCCGGGAGTACCCGTCGCGGCGAACCAGTTTTCCGCAGCAGCATTGTCGAGGGAAGGATCAGATAATTGTAAGGTTGGGCCCAGTCCATCCGGGTCAGTTGGCCAATCGCCTTCATCATCGTAAAAGACGGTGTCTACTACTGTTCCGGAAGCATTGAACAAACGGATAAGCTCACCACCATTATTCAGTCCGAAGTCAAATTCTCCAATGAAATTATCAACATCCGGCCAAAAAGTTGTGAAATTTTCAATGTTCCGGCAAACCACCAGGTAACCGTTGGCATCAATGGTCGTACCCTCAGGAAAGGTGAAAATGTTTTCTTCGTTATCGTCTTTAAAATACCAAAAACCTATGTTTACCAGATTATCACCTGCATTGTGAAATTCGAGCCAGTCCTTGGTGTCAAAATCATCAGAGGAGTGATAATTAATCTCATTGATGACCACCTGTCCGGAAATGGGTGTTTGGATGAAAAAAGCCAAAAAGATAATAGTGCAGTAGAGTAGTAGATTTTTATTCATGATGCTAAAGTGTTTTTAATATTTTTTACAAACTTTAGGAAAATATTTTTGTTATTGTTGTATCTGCTTTAACATGAAAAGAGATAAACTCATTTTTATGTTAAAGCTAAATGCATAATGCAAAGTGCATAATGTAAAATGTAGAAGTGAAGACGGTCAATTCCTTATTTGATAAAGTCTAAAAAACAATAAATAGGTTTTGTTTTATCGAAAGGGAAAAAATACGCCTAAACAGGAAATTAATAACTTCTGCACTCTTCATTTTACATTTTGCGGTTTTAAATTCAGGTTTCACTTCTTAAAGGGCTCTTTAGCCTGGCCAATAAATTTTGTGAAACCGTGAAAGGTCTTTCCTTGCAATGATAGTATTGTTAGAGCTAATTTTAAACCAGGAAAATGTTTTTTTCAATTATGAATTTAAAATTTTCCTAAAACATTGATTAAGTGACTCAATATATGCTTTTAGCCTTGCATTTGGCCAGCCGAAAAATAGCCTAGTCAGAAGCAAGACAAAAAAAATTATTGAGAATAATTCTAAATTAGAAAGCTTAATCGGACAAATAACATCTATTGTTGGTCAAATGCACAATGAAGCCTACTTTTGTAGCTTTGTTGGAAAAGCTGAAATAGCTTGAGTTTACCAGATAGCAAAACGTAAAAAAACATTTTAAACATGGGTTGGTTTTCCAATTTTACTTCATCTTCGATCGGAAGAAAATTCCTAATGGGAATTACCGGTCTTTTTCTCGTTACCTTTATTGCAGTCCATTTATTGATCAATTCATTCTCCCTGGTGAGTGCTGAATTATTCAATGCAGGATCTCACTTTATGGCAACAAACCCCTTGATTCAGGCTATGCAGTACGTATTGGCTTTAGGGTTCATTGCTCATATTGCCATGGGAATTGTTCTGACGATCAGAAATAATGCTGCCCGTCCGGTGAAATACGCCATGAACAAACCAGGAGAAAACTCCAATTTTGCTTCCCGCAGTATGATTCTTACTGGTGTGTTGGTGATGTTGTTTTTATTCCTGCACCTGAAGGACTTTTTCGTTCCGATCAAGTTCGATCATGGTTCATATGGGACGGATTATGATCTGCTTGTGCTGGTGTTTTCAAATCCAGTATATGTAGTCATTTATATTGTAGCCTTTATTTTGCTGGGTATCCACCTCTTCCACGGATTCCAGTCTGCATTCCAGACTATTGGTGTTAATCATCCAAAGTACACACCGGCGATTAAGTTCCTCGGAGTATTGTACTGTGTTGTGGTGGCCCTTGGATTTTCTGCAATAGCATTGTTTCACTTCTTTAATTCAATGAATTAAGACAAAAGACCTTTTAGTTATGTCAAAATTAGATTCTAAAGTACCTCAGGGTCCAATTAAAGATAAGTGGACCAATCATAAAAATAAGATCAACGTAGTAAACCCAGCCAACAAACGACTGATCGATGTGATCGTAGTTGGAACCGGTTTGGCAGGTGGTTCAGCCGCCGCCTCTCTGGCAGAAATGGGTTACAACGTAAAAGCCTTTGCCTATCAGGATTCTCCTCGTCGTGCACACTCTATCGCTGCACAGGGAGGAATCAACGCTGCCAAGAACTACCAAAATGATAATGATTCCATCTACCGTTTGTTTTACGATACGGTAAAAGGTGGCGATTATCGTGCTCGTGAAGCCAATGTTTATCGTTTGGCGGAAGTGTCCGGAAATATCATTGACCAGTGTGTGGCTCAGGGTGTTCCATTTGCTCGCGAATACGGCGGATTGCTCGATAACCGTTCATTTGGTGGAGTTTTGGTATCCCGTACTTTTTATGCCAAAGGGCAAACAGGCCAGCAATTGTTGCTCGGGGCCTATGCAGCCATGAATCGCCAGATTGGTAAAGGAAAGATCAAAATGTACAACCGCCACGAAATGCTGGATATCGTGATCGTGGATGGTAAAGCCAGAGGAATTATTGCCCGTAACCTCGTTACCGGTGAGATTGAAAGACATTCTGCTCATGCAGTAGTGGTTGCAACGGGCGGTTACGGAAATGTTTTCTTCCTTTCGACCAACGCCATGGGATCCAATGTAACAGCCGCCTGGAAGATTCATAAAAAAGGTGCATACTTTGCAAATCCTTGTTATACTCAGATTCACCCAACATGTATCCCACGTTCCGGTGATCATCAGTCAAAACTGACGTTGATGTCGGAGTCTCTGAGAAATGACGGCCGTATCTGGGTGCCGGCTAAAATGGAAGATGCAGAAGCTATCCGTGCCGGGAAGTTGAAGCCAACGGAAATTGCGGAAGAAGACAGAGATTATTATCTCGAGAGAAGATATCCTGCCTTTGGTAACCTCGTTCCACGTGACGTTGCCTCTCGTGCTGCAAAAGAGCGTTGTGATGCAGGGTATGGTGTAAACGCTACCGGTGAAGCTGTTTATCTTGATTTTGCTGCTGCGATTGAGCGCTACGGAAAAGAAAAAGCTTTGGTTATGGGTATTGATAACCCTTCCAAAGGCAAAATAATTGAATTAGGTGAGCAGGTGATTGAGGCCAAGTATGGAAACCTCTTCCAGATGTATGAAAAGATCGTGGATGAGAACCCATACAAAACACCTATGATGATCTATCCTGCAGTTCACTATACTATGGGAGGTGTTTGGGTTGACTACAACCTCATGACAACTATCCCTGGATGTTACTGTGCCGGTGAAGCCAACTTCTCCGATCACGGTGCCAACCGCCTTGGTGCATCTGCCTTGATGCAGGGATTGGCCGACGGATATTTTGTATTGCCGTACACCATCGGTGATTACCTCGCTGATGAGATCAGAACCGGTGAGATTCCAACAGATCTTCCTGAATTCGAACAGGCAGAAAATGAGGTTAGGGAAAAACTGGAAAAACTGATCAATATTAAAGGAACCAAGTCTGTAGACCACTTCCATAAACGCCTTGGAAAAGTTATGTGGGAATACGTAGGTATGGCCCGTAATGAAGAAGGTTTGAAAAAAGCTATGGATGAGATCAAGCAGATCCGTGAAGAGTTCTGGAACGACGTACGTGTTCCTGGTGAAATGGATGAATTAAATCCTGAGTTGGAAAAAGCAGGGCGTGTGGCCGATTTTCTTGAATTGGGAGAATTGTTTGCAGTGGATGCATTGCAGCGTACCGAATCCTGTGGAGGTCACTTCCGGGAAGAATCACAGACAGAAGAAGGAGAAGCATTACGTAAGGATGACGAATTTGCGTACGTTTCCGCATGGGAATGGACTGGTGATCCTCGCACGGCTAATCTACACAAGGAAGAACTAGAGTTTAACGATATCGAATTGAAACAACGTAGTTATAAATAAGCATTTTGATGCACAAAAAAATAGAAAATTATGTCTGCAAATAAAGATATGAATTTAACATTGAAGATTTGGCGTCAAAAAGATGCTCAATCCAAAGGTAAGTTAACAACCTATCAGGTTAGTAATATATCTCCTGATTCATCCTTCCTCGAAATGTTGGATGTACTCAATGAGGAATTAATCAATAAAGGAGAAGATCCGGTAGCATTTGATCACGATTGTCGTGAAGGTATCTGTGGTATGTGTTCCCTGCACATCAATGGAGAGCCACATGGCCCCGACAGACTGATCACTACCTGCCAGTTGCACATGCGTAAATTTAAAGATGGTGATACGATCTACATTGAGCCATGGAGAGCTAAGGCCTTCCCTGTACTCAAGGACCTTATCGTTGACCGTTCTTCTTTCGAACGCATCCAGCAGGCTGGAGGATTTATCTCCGTAAATACTTCCGGAAATACTCAGGACGCCAATGCTATTCCGATTCCTAAAGTAAATGCGGACAAGGCGATGGATGCAGCTACCTGTATCGGATGCGGCGCCTGTGTAGCAGCGTGTAAGAACAGTTCAGCGATGTTGTTCGTTTCTGCAAAAGTATCCCAGTTTGCATTATTGCCGCAGGGTCGTGTAGAAGCTAAAGATCGTGTGTTGAACATGGTGAAAGCCATGGATGATGAAGGGTTTGGTAACTGTACAAATACAGGAGCTTGTGAGGTGGAATGTCCAAAAGGAATTTCCCTGGAGAACATTGCACGAATGAACCGTGAGTATTTGTCTGCTACTTTTGGGTAGAAATTTGACGGCGGACGGTAGACGAGGAACGGTTTACGGTATTGCCTCTTTATAAAAATTAAAACGCCCGGTGCTGTCCTTAGGGATGGGCCGGGCTTTTTTATTTAACACATAGTCATAAAGTTCACATAGAATTTGTAGAACAACTAAGTGAACTTTATGACTATGTGTTAAAATTATTCGAAAAACTTGACTTACTGAACAGTGTTTAGTAATTTTACGGCGTTAATTGAAATGTATGGGTATTTCTGAAAGGAGAGAAAGAGAAAAAAAAGAACTCAGGAATAAAATTCTTGTAACGGCAAAAGATATTTTATTGAAGGAAGGTTGGCAGCAACTTTCTATTCGTAATATAGCTGCGGCTATTGAATACAGTCCTGCGACGATCTATCTGTATTTCGAAGGAAAGGATGAGATCGTTTACCAGCTCATTAAAATGGGTTTTATGAAGATGTCGGAGTTTTTTGAACCGGTACTCAGTGAACCCAATCCGATGGAAAGGATCCGGAAATCAGGTGAGGCATTTATAAATTTTTCGTTGTCTAACCCCGAATGGTTTGAATTGCTGTTCAACACGCCGGAACATATTTGTGATGTTGATAAATATATGGAGGATACCAATCCCGGGTTACAGGTTTTTGAAGGGCTTTTGCAAACTTGCCAGGAAGCCATAGATCAGGGGTTTACACACATTAAAGATGCTCATATATTGGCAACTATGGCGTGGAGTATGGTTCAGGGATTGGTAATGCTGATCCGGTCGGGACATCTGGAACATTTGCTGGAAATAGAGGAGCAGGAGTTGATCGATGATTCGATCGAAACATTTATGAAGACAATTTTTAAGGAAAAAAGAAATTAGAGTATATTTTAAGATTATTTTCGAAGACTTTGAAATATGTGTCAATTTATTGCAAGTTCTGAGAGGAAAGTGGATGAAATGGAAAAATGGATGGCTGGGATTTTTTTATTCCAATAATCCAGTTCTTCCAATTATCCCCCTAAACGAAGTGTGCGGGATTTTCGACTTTTTCACCTCAAAATTATTCTTGTGGATAAATCGCTCATTTGCAAAGACTTTAAATTTCAAACAGACTCTTAGCCTTCGGGCTGATTTTTTTTGACTCTTTACTAAACACTGTTTACTAATTTAACATGATTCACAAAACAGTCCTTTTTTATTCGCTGCTATTTTTTTGGATGGTTCCTGCAAGCGCGCAGGATTTCACCCAATTAGTGCAAAAGAGCTGGAGTAATAATGAGCAGTTAAAAGCTCAGTATTTCCAACTTCAGCAGGCTGAGGCGGCTTTAAGGGAAGCCAAATCCATGTATGGGCCGACGGTCAGTTTTGGAGCTCAATACACTTTGGCGGCAGGTGGCCGGGAAATTGATTTTCCTGTTGGTGACCTGCTCAATCCGGTTTATTCGACACTTAATCAATTGACCGCCTCTATAATTTTCCCACAATCGAAAATTCAGCCATTCAATTCCTGCCAAACAACTTCCTGGATGCAAGGGTAAGGGTTCAACAGCCTGTTTATTACCCGGAACTGGCCATCAATAAACAGTTGCAATCGAAGAATATCGACTTGAAAGCACTGGAAATTTTGGCTTACAAAAGATTGCTCTCCAAAGAGGTGATGGATGCCTATTTTCAATGGCAAATGGCAAAACAAGCTGTCAGTATTTATGAGGAAGCTGATGTACTTCTGGACGAAGCATATCGGACTACGAACAGTTTATTTAAAAACGGTAAGGCACTTCCCTCTGCTCTCAACAGGATCAGGTCCGAACAGGCTACGAGTGAAGCACAGATAATCGCTGCCAAAAATCAGGAGGAAAACGCCTGGCAGTTACTGGCTTTCCTTTTGAATGAGTCCGCAATAACCCGTGATCAGGTATTGGTTGAATTGCCGGAATTGCCGGATCTGAATTCCGGTTCCGGACTCAGAGAAGAATTGCAGCAATTGGAGGTAGGCATTGAAATGCAACAACTGGCTGTGAAAAAAGAAAACCAGTTTTACCTGCCAAGACTTGGAGTTCAATTAGACGCGGGTTCTCAGGATTTTGATTTCCAGTGGAAACCGTATGCATTACTTGGAGTTAACCTGGAGTGGAATATCTACGATTTCAAAAGGCATACCCACAAAAAGGACCAGGCTTTGGCTGCTGTCGAAGCACAAAAGCAGCAAAAGGTTTATGTGCAGGACCAACTGGAATTACAAAATACCGTTGCCAGAAACAACCTGCTGGCTGCCATTGCACAGGCAAACACCTATGAGCCAAGAATATACTCAGCCCAGAAGACCTATGATGACGTAATGAAAAAATATCGTTCCGGGGTAGCTAATTACCTGGAACTGATCGATGCACAAACGCAATTGACCATAGCTGAAGTCTCTTATGTCCTGGCCAGGTATAATGCCTGGATGAAGTGGGCTGAGCTTCATTATGTAACCGCAAGTTTTCCAATTAATTAATCTGGTTGCTGGTTACAAGTTTCTGGTTTCTGGTTATTTGACTTATTAAAACCAGTAACTAGCAACCAGCAACCAGTAACTAATTTAAAATAGCTAATCTGGTGAAAATGAATAATCAAATACTCATCGTTTTATCAATTTCCATGCTCCTCGCTTCATGTGATCGGCAGGCAGTTGATCAGGAAGAGAAGCAGGTGTCCAAACCTGAACTGGTTCAATATGTAAAACTGGAGAAAGTAAGTGAAGCCTCGTCTTCACAAGCAATCGATGTTTTGGGCGTAGTTACCAGTAAAACGCAGTCCACACCAGCCTTTAAAACAGGAGGGGTTATTGAAAAAACCTACGTTGAAGAGGGTGACCGGGTGAAAAAAGGGCAATTGCTTGCCACCCTGATCATGACTGAGATTGACGCAGGCGTGGCCCAGGCAGAAGAAGGTTTTGCCAAAGCTAACAGGGATCTGGACAGGGCAAAAAGCCTTTATGCCGATAGTGTTGCCACTTTGGAGCAGGTACAGAACGCCGAAACCGGAGTGACGATAGCTTCCAAGAATCTGGATATTGCACGCTTTAATCAAAAGCACAGTGAAGTACGTGCGCCCATTAGTGGCCGGGTGGTCAAACAATTATTACATCAGGGTGAGGTGGCCGGACCTGGACTGCCGGTTTACGCCATCCTTGGAGTGTCAAAAACCGACTGGAAAGTCACGGCAAATCTGGTAGACAGGGATTGGGCAAAAATAAAAACCGGCGACCCGGTCAGTCTTGTGCTGGATGCTTATCCGGGAGAGAAATTCAAGGGCAAGGTAAGTGATAAGGCTGTAATCGCCACGGATGCCAGTGGTTCTCTTGAAGTGGAATTTTCTTTTGTCACTCCACCGCCTGCGCTTGCTGCAGGCATGGTTTGCAGGGTCGAGACTACCCCGGGCCAAAAGGCCAGTCTGATGACCATTCCTATCGAAGCTATTGTAAAAAGCAATGGTTCTGTCGCAACAATTTTCACGATTGAAAATGGCAAGGCTAAAAAAATGGAAGTCGAAATATTGCAATTATTAGGCGATAGAGTTGCTATTGCCGGCCATCCTGAAGACATGAGTGAGGTGGTGACGATTGGCGCAATGTTCCTGGAAGACGGAGATAGTGTTGTTGTTTCAAAATAAAAGAAATGAATAAAAAAATATTAGTAATTAACGGACATCCTGATAAGGAAAGTTATTGCACCGCATTGGCTGAGCAGTATAAGTTGGGGGCAGATTTTTCAGGAAGTGATTGCAAGGTGATCAACCTGTCAGAGTTGGAATTTTCACCAATATTAAAACACGGGTACAGGAAACGAACTGAATTGGAACCTGATTTAACCAATGCGCAGGATTTGATATTTGAGGCAGATCATTTGGTTTTTGTTTACCCCAACTGGTGGGGCACCTATCCGGCTTTATTAAAAGGCTTCATTGACAGAATTTTCCTGCCTGGATTTTTCTTTGACTATCAGGATAACTCTCCTTTTCCGAAAAAACTGTTGAAAGGAAAATCTGCAAGACTGATTGTTACCATGGATACACCTTCCTGGTACTATTCCCTGATTTATGGCAAACCCGGGCACAGATCCATGAAAAAAAATGTATTACAATTTTGTGGGGTAGGTTCGGTAAAAACTTCAACTTTTGGGCCCATCAGGAATTCAAAAGATGAAAAACGGCAGCATTGGCTGGATAAAGTTGAAAGACTGGGTAAAGCAATGAGATAACTTCAGCGACTTGCAAAAATTAGTTAAAAATTAAGTAATGAACTTCACCAAATTTTTTGTTAAGAACTACCAATTCACCCTGGTGATTTTCCTGGGGTTAATTGTTCTGGGAGTTAATTCTCTTTTAAATATGCCGCGTAGTGAAGACCCTCCCTTCAATGCGCCTATTTATTCTATCGTAATCATTTATCCGGGTACCTCTCCTGAAGATATGGAAAAGCTGGTGGCCGATCCCATCGAAGAAGAACTCTACCAATTGGATGACATCAAGGAAATTGAATCCGTTTGTAATGATGGCCTTATGTTTATTCTGGTCGAATTTAATTACGGCGTTGATCCGGAAGCCAAGTACAACGATGTGATCAGAGAGGTCAACAAGATCCAGGAATTACCTGATGATATTTTGAGCATAGATATCAACCGTGCCTCGGCAAGTGATGTGGCCATTCTTCAGACTGCTCTGATTTCAGAAACGGCTTCTATGGAAGAACTGGAAAACCAGGCTGAAATCCTGGAACGACAGTTGGAGACTTTAGATGCCATTAAGTGGGTTCAGGTTCAAGGAGTACCGGAGCGAAATATTCGCATAGAGCTGGACCTTGACCGGATGGCTCTATTGAAAATTGGCCTTAATCAGGTGTTAGGGCTTATCCAGGCCAATAATGTCAATATTCCGGGAGGAGATATTGACCTGGGAATGAGGAAGTACAATATCAAAACCACTGCTGAATTCGACGGTATTGAAGATATTTCCAATACCATCATAAAAACCACTGAAACAGGCAAGATTACCCGTCTTTCAGATATTGCCAATATTTATGAAACCGACGAAGAAAGTAACCACATTGTCCGGTATAACGGGCGAAGGGCCATTTGGGTGGTAACGGCCATGAAGGACAACCGGAATATTGTGCAGACCCGACAAATTATGGAACCCCTTTTGCAGCAGTTTGAGCAACAGCTTCCGGAAAATATCGAAATGGAACAGGCTTTTGACCAGGAAGTGATGGTTAGCAGGAGATTGGAGCATCTGGGGCGTGATTTTATGATTGCTGTATTTCTGGTTTTATTGACCTTATTGCCTTTGGGGACACGAGCTTCCCTGGTAGTAATGATTTCCATTCCCTTGTCTTTGAGTATTGGTATATTTCTACTGGACATTTTGGGGTACACACTTAATCAGTTGAGTATAGTAGGAATGGTTGTTTCTCTGGGATTGCTGGTGGATGATAGTATTGTAGTGGTGGAAAACATTGAGCGATATATGCGGAAAGGTATTCCTGTGAAAGAGGCCGCTGTTACGGCCACCAATCATATTATACTGGCAATTTTAGGATGTACCGCTACTTTGATTCTTGCCTTTTTACCATTAGCCAATATGCCTGAGAGTTCAGGTGATTTTATCCGCTCCATGCCAATGGCTGTGATGTTGACGGTAACCGCTTCATTGTTTGTTTCAATTACCATAATTCCTTTCCTAGCCAGTAGAATACTCAAACCTCACAAAGGTGGAAACGGTCAGGGAAATGCCGTTTATCAGGCTTTCAAAAAGTATGTAAATGATCCTTATCAACGATTGCTGGCCTGGAGTATCAAACATCCGGTAATCGCTTTGCTTTCGGCGGCCATCATTTTCGGGTCTTCGCTAATGTTGATTCCTCATTTGGGCTTTAGCCTGTTTCCCGCATCTGAAAAGCCGATGTTTGTAGTCGACATACAAACGGAATCAGGCAGTAATATGCAACATACCACGAAGGTAGTGCGGCAGGTAGAAAAACATTTGGCTACCAAAAATCTGATTCAGGGCATTGCTGCTAATACCGGAATGGGTAATCCCCGGGTTTTTTACAATGAATTCCAACCCCAGCCTGCCGATAACCAGGGGCAGATATTGGTCTTTTTGGATAAAAATACTGAGGTGCCGGAAATGGATGCCCTGGCTAATGAACTGAGAGAAGAGCTGGTCGGTTTTCCGGGAGCTAAAATTGAGATTCGTCGCTTCCAGCAAGGGGAGCCCGTTACGGCCCCAATTGAAATGAGGATCATTGGCGAGGATATGGATTCCTTGAAGTCCATCAGTGCGGATATTGAAAAGATTATGAAATCCACGGAAGGGACTATTTACATCAACAACCAGCTCAAAACAGACAAAACCGATTTGAAGATCCATATCGATCGTGATAAAGCGGGGTTATATGGGTTAACGACCCAGGAGGTTGCCACAACGGTAAGAATGGCAATTGCGGGCCTGGATATTGGAAAGATCCGTAGTGGGGATGGAGAGGAAGATATCTTGAAGGTTTCCATAAGGGAAAATACCACCAATGCCCTGGAAAATTTCAACCGGGTTCAGATCACGACTTTAGGCGGGGTATTGGTACCGCTCAAGTCCGTTGCCAGTATTGTCATGGAAGAATCTCCCTCTCTTTTACGCCATTACAATAAGGAGCGATATAGTCTTGTAAGTAGTTTTACACAGGAAGGTTTTAATACCGATGCTTTGACGACAGAAGTGCTGGATAGGATCGAAGCCGAAATTTCCCTGCCGGAAGGATATCGTGTTGTAGCTGCCGGAGAACGGGAAGCAAGGGAGCGTTCCTTTGGCGGCATTGGTACGATTATCATTTTGGCGGTTTTTGGTTTGCTGGCTATTCTTATTCTTGAGTTTCGAACGATGAAATCCACTTTGATTGTGCTGAGTGTAATTCCACTGGGTATGGTCGGAGCACTAACTGCCTTGTGGATTGCCGGTGAAACATTGTCATTTGTCGCAACGGTAGGACTCATTGCCCTTGCGGGAATTGAGATCAAGAATTCCATCCTCATGGTGGATTACACCAATTCCCTGAGGGAAAAAGGCATGCCATTATACGAGGCTGTGATGGATGGAGCTGAAACGCGTTTTCTACCAATTTTACTTACCGCTTTGACAGCCATTGGCGGAATGACTCCTCTGGTATTGGACAAGAGTCCGTTGATCAGTCCATTGGCTATTGTTTTGATTGGAGGATTGATCAGTTCGCTTGTGTTGAGTAGGGTGGTGACCCCGGTGTTATATTATTTGATACCGCCGCGGGTTGAGGTGGAGTAGAGGTGTAGTACTCAGTCTTCAGTCCACAGTCTTCAGGCTAAATCATTGTGAGTCATTTGGCCTGTAGTTAAGGTGGAAGGGGTGTGCTGTGATCGGTTAAAAAAGCAGAATTGAGGTTCCCTTTACTTTGTGTTCTATTGTGACTATGTGTTTTATTAAAAATTTAACAAACCAAAACCCTTTTATTTTCTAAAATAATTATTTACCTTTGCGCTTCATTTTGGAAAAGAAACAGATTCGTTATGAAAAAAGATATTCATCCAGAAGAGTATCGCATGGTGGTGTTTAAGGATTTTTCGGTTGACAAGTCATTCTTGACACGTTCTTGTGCTCCTTCTAAGGAAACGATTGTATGGGAAGACGGTAAGGAGTATCCTTTAGTAAAGTTGGAGATTTCAAGTTTCTCTCACCCGTTCTTTACAGGTAAGATGAAGTTTGTTGATACTGCCGGACGTATTGATAAATTCAACAAGAAATTCGGTAACAACCCATTTGCGAAGAAAAAGTAATCATACCTTCAGGTATCGTTTATTTTCAAAGAATAATAAAAAGCTCCTTTCAGCAATGATTGGGGCTTTTTGTAATTATGCCTGCGTTACGTTTTTTTTACTTTTAGTGACAAATTGTTGGCCTTTATCGTCAAATATTTAGCAGAAAAAACGTTATTAATTTCAAGATTTTGTACTTTAACAGAGCACTAACCTACTAGTATGGCAAATATAATCCTGTTTGATAGTGAAGTTCGTGAAAACCTCCTGCCCCTTACCTATACCCGGCCGGTAGGAGAGATCCGCGTTGGTATCATGACCATCCGTGAAAAGTGGGAAAAAACCATGAAAGCAAAGGTATCCTATATTACCCAGGACTATCTTGCGGAAAAGTATGCTATTGATTACGGTAACGAAAATTTCATTATCAATGGGTCGGCCATGCCTTCTCCACAACTATGCCAGTTGATCCGCCAAATGGAGTATGGCGAAGCATTCCTCTTAGGGGAAGAACTCATCGCCGCCAAAATGGATGAACGCCAGTTCGAAAGACTTATTCACGATCAGGATATAGGTGAACTTAAAGGAATAGACCTTGAGGATACCGAATTTTTGAAGATCAATCATTTGTGGGATATCTTCCAGCTCAATGGTGCAGCGCTGGAGGCTGACTTTGAATTGATAACCAAAGGCAGGGAATCTGCACCGATAAGTGAAACCAATCAGGTGCTTGGGCGTGAAAACGTATTTGTGGAACCCGGAGCCAAAATAGAGTGCTCCGTCATCAATGCCACTACCGGACCGGTTTATATTGGCAGAAATTCTGAGATCATGGAAGGCTCTTTGATCCGGGGCAGTTTTGCCATGGGAGAGGGGTCCGTTTTGAAAATGGGAGCCAAGGTTTATGGAGCGACCACGCTTGGGCCTTTCTGTAAAATAGGTGGAGAAGTAAACAATTCTGTTTTGCAGGGATTTGCCAACAAAGGCCATGACGGCTATCTGGGGAATTCGGTACTTGGGGAATGGTGTAATCTCGGAGCCGGTACCAGTATTTCCAATTTGAAAAATAATTACGAAGAAGTAAAGCTCTGGAATTATTCCTTAGGAAGATTTGAAAAGACGAGTACCCAGTTCTGTGGGGTCATCATGGGAGATCATTCCAAAACAGCTATCAATACTATTCTCAATACCGGTACTGTTATCGGTGTTTCTACAAACATCTTTGGACCAGGTTTTCCCCGCAACTTCATTCCATCTTTTGCCTGGGGAGGTAACCACGGATTTAAGACCTACGCCACAGATAAGGCATTTGCCACCATGGAAAGAGTAATGGAACGCAGAAAAATGGAATTCTCCATTGGTGACAGGTTAATTATGTTGCGCCTTTTTGAAGATACCGGCGAACACAGAAGGTGGGAAAAAGGGTGATGAAGGTGTTATTGTCAATGTTGAATGGTTAAATTCGCAGGATTTGCCTTTTGAATGAATTCTCCTATTCCTTTTCTTTTTTGAATTTTGGTTTTATCTTTAAGCAACCACCGTTTAACGGTTTCACCTTGTTAACTTGTAAAGGTTAAATTATTTGATAAAAGTGAAACCTGAATTAAAACTGCAAAATACTGAGTGAAGAGTGCAGAGGTTTTTACTGTTTGAGGGAATTTTTTCTCTTTTTAGAAAACTCAGTCATTGTTGATAAATGTAGATTTTTCCAAATAACAGATCATCACTTTTGCACTTTGCATCCTGCACTTTGCATTTTACATTTTAGATTCACATTAAAATGAGTTTACCTCTTTTTATGTGAAGCGTTATGATGGCGGCTCTCCTGTTATTTTCCCATAACACACCACGTTTTTCGCAAAACCAACAAATCAGAATGTCATGAAAAATCCATTGCTTTTATTGCTATGTTTTCTACTGCTATCCTGTGGCGGGCAACAGGAAGGAGCTAATGAACAAACCGATGATGCCGCACCGGAATCAATCCAAATCAGTCAATCAGATTCCGATTCTTTAAGAACCGTTTTTAATAATTTTTACAAAAAAAGGAAGGACTGGTTTCCTTCAAAATTTGTCTTTGAGGCAGGAAAGCTTAATCCTGTTGATGAAGCTTTGAAAGACACTGCTTTTTTCATTTTTCGGGAAGAGCTATTAGAAGCTGTCCGGCAAAAGGATGCTTTTCACCTGCTGGAAAAAACGGATGGCAATATCAAATATAGTTTTGGTGATGATGGAGGGTTGCCAGGTTTTGTCCAAATGTGGGAACTGGATTCTCCGGAGGGAATTGAGCGTTCGCCGGTTTGGGAAACATTAGAGGATGTTCTGACCAAAGGAGGTTCATTTAGCGATAATGGAAAAACTTTTACCGCTCCATATTTTTACGGGTTATTCCCGGAGGAGTATGATGCATTTACTTATGGCCTGATAATTGGTACGGGGGTAAGGATGCGTTCAGAGCCAAACCTTAGGGCACCGGTTGTTAAAAGTCTTTCCTATGATATTGTTGAAATTGTAGGAAAAACGGCTTCTTTTGAAACTATTGGAGGAGAGGAACACCCCTGGGTACAGGTGAAATTGCTGGACGGAAGAGAAGGCTATGTCTGGGGGAAGTTCATCGGAAGTCCAATCGGATTCCGTGCAGGATTCTCAAGACAGGAAAACGGTTCCTGGCTCATGCACTTTTTTGTAGCGGGGGATTGATTCTAATTTGGGCTTTAGTCAATTTGAATTATTATCACATCAACTACTTTATTGATGATAAGGGACGTAGCGGTTGTGAGGTATGAAGTCCAAAATAGAGGAAGCAAACCTATATAAACATGGGCTCTGGTTAAACATTTCTTGTTGTACGAAGAGAGAAGTGATTTAATTTAACTACGCCTCAAGCCGGCGGGGCTCTTCCTTTTTGCATTGCCAAAAAAGGAAGCAAAAACGCTAGACGGATCAATGTGGCTTTTACTTTTTTGGGTGTGATCTGATAAGGCTAAAGTATGTTTAGTAGGCTAAGTATTCAACCAAAATTGCTGCTTCTTTATAGTGCTGGAATGGCTGAGACGATTAAAATGTTAAAGAGATTATTGTGTTGGAATTTTGTATTAGTTTTCACTTTTGGTAGCCCTATTAGCCGCGGACACAATTTTGGAGGGATGAGCCACTGTGACCCGTCGGGAATTTTTGTTTTCATAGGAAAGGTCTGATTTGCGATTGAAAATATACAGCGGCCCTAGGAGATAAAAAGCGTCAACGGCTTCGAGGAACGACTTATAGATTTGGCGTTTGATCCTCTAAAAAGTCTTATCAGCCCAATAATCTCAAGTAACTAAAAAAGTGTCGTTAATCGGGGAAGTAGGTTTTTATCCAACGAAACAGTTTTTGTGAAACCTAATTCTTCCAATCTAAAATGCTAAGCAAAACCTTGCCGCCTTTTATTTTCAGGCTTTTTTGTATACTTTTTTAGCCGGAAAAAAGTATATGCCCCGCCGGCATTAGGCGCAGTAAGGCGAAAGAACTAACAGGTTCAAATAGCCGATAATGAACCTGTTGCCTTCAAAAGCTTTTGATTATTTCCGATTTTGATCAAAGATTTTTTGAAAAAGACATATAGTGAAAAGGACTCAAGTTTACTAAAAAGGGAAATCTGGAAAACCGGAATAGTGAAATGGGTTTTCTTTCCACACATCCAGTTTTCCAGTTTCCTTCAATATTGTTGATTAAAAACTACTTATGGTGATCGTGTCCATGACCGTGTCGGTGGGGTTCTTCCATGGGTAATTTCCCATTTAAGAAAAGATTTACGGCGCTGTCGGGATCTTTTTCAGTAGTGACAATACCTTTCGTTCCAGCCAATCCTAACCGGTTAAACAAACCCATCCCCATACCTCCGGTGATCAATACATCGGCAGCATAGGCAGGGTGAATAAAGGTTGGGTCATTAACGGGTGACTGAGCCAGTTCTCGCAGACTTTGTTCTTTTGGAAGTTCGATTAATTCCTTTTCGCTAATTTGGTTGTTGCCAATATTGTACACCCAAAATTTTCTACATCTACCTGCATGACCGGTAACTTCTTTCCTGTTTTGACTGCAAACTGCAATTTTCATAAAGTGTTCAAAAGTTTTATTTTTACAAAAAGGCTTTCTCAAAAATGGTGTAGCCACGAATCCGCCTCCTGAGGTTGGAGGGCAGGTTCACGAATCTTTTTTTGTTTTGGTTATTTCCTAAAGTCGTTTCATCAAAAAAATCAACAGTTATTCGTGCATTTAGTGGCTTAATAACCTGGAATTATATTTAATGAGAAAGCCCTTTCTTTTTCCATATGGTATCTATTAATACCGTAACAATTTAGGGTAAAATTCGAAAAGTATCGCTTTTGGCGATGTGATACATATCACTGTGTCGTATGTTTAAAAGGTCCATTTTTGCGCAGAATTCTTAAATCAGTAAACTTTTAATAATGAAGAAAATCGTATTTTTTATACCGCTGCTAGTCCTGACCGTATTCACAACTTCTTGTAATTCTCAGGAAACTAATAAACCTTCTAATCAAACTGGTAATGCTGTTTTGGTGGAAAACCAGGCTGAAACAACTGTACATAAAAATGTTTCGGCCAACGAATTTAAACAACTTATTGCCAATGGTGATGTGGTAGTGGTTGATGTAAGAACGCCAAATGAATATGCACAGGGACATATCAAAGGAGCTAAATTGATCAATTTATACGATCCAAATTTTAATGCTCAGATCGCTCAATTGGATAAAGGAGCTACAACCCTTGTATATTGTCGTTCCGGCAGAAGAAGTGCAAGTGCCATGAGGAAAATGAAATCAGCAGGATTAAATACCGTATATAATTTATCGGGAGGCCTTGGAGCCTGGATGTCGTCAGGTGGGCAGGTTGTAAGGTAAGAGAAACAATTAGGTTGAAAATATAAAAACCGAATCTCCAGGAATTGGGGATTCGGTTTTTTTTGTTGAATATACCGTTTAGAGCCGGATATTAAATATCGTAATTCGGTGAAAGTTCATCGTATTTTTCTTCGTAAAAATCCCGAATGTACTTTACCACTTCTTCAGGGTCATCTGTAATTGGCATGAGGTCGAGATCTATTTCGTTGATGTTGTTTTCTTTTTCCAGCATCACATCTTTTATCCAGTCTTTAAGACCTGACCAGAATTCACTACCTACCAAAATGATAGGCACCTTGGATATTTTGCCTGTCTGAACCAAAGTAAGTACTTCAAAAAGTTCATCCATCGTACCAAATCCTCCCGGAAGGGCAACAAATGCCTGAGCGTATTTGACGAACATAACTTTTCTGACAAAGAAGTATCTGAAATCCAGATTTTTATCGGGATCTATGTATTGGTTATGTCCTTGTTCAAAAGGAAGATTGATGTTTAGACCAACGGATTTTCCACCATAAATATGGGCACCTTTATTACCCGCTTCCATAATACCGGGGCCACCTCCTGTGATGACACCATATCCCTCTTCGGTAAGTAAGCGGCCAATATCAACGGCCAGCTTATAATTCGGATTGTCGGCCTTGGTCCTTGCGGATCCAAAAATAGACACACACGGTCCAAGTTGGTTCAACGTTTCAAATCCATCAACAAATTCGGAAACCATTTTGAACATGGTCCAGGCATTTTCACCTTTGATTTGTTTCCCCCACTGTTTCATGGGAAGTTTCTTACCCTGCATTAAATTTTCATCTACCATAACTTCGTTTTTCGGGCCATCCTGTAAATAAATTGAGCGCAACGGATGGCCGGTTAATAGGTTTTTAGCCGAAAAAAGCCTGTCAGCTTTTGCGACAGGCTTTTTTCGGCGGCAAAGAACTGCTATTTTAAGCATTTCCGGGCACATTATCAAGTGCCATCTAAAATAACGATCTCAATTGGGTAAAAGTTTAAGAAACTGAATAATTAACTTATACATGTGAATCAAAAGTTAAAAAAACATGGATGACAGTTGGAAGATTAATTGCACCGTACCTCAGCGCGGTGTTAAAAAAATGACAGATTTCCGAGGGCTTTAGCCCTTTTCACGTTTTACTAAAAGGCCTAAAGGCCTGAAAATCTACTTTAACCAATGAGCACCGCGCTGAAGCACGGTGCAATAGAATTGTTTTAAAATAGAGAATTCCACTCTTGATTCCTGTTATACATTCAGTATGCCACCGTCAATAGTAATGGAAGTACCTGTAATCCATGAAGAATCTTCAGATGCAAGAAAACAGACCAGTTTGGCAATATCTTCAGGTGTTCCGAGTCGTTTTAATAAGGTTGCCTCTTTGGCATCAGCAACAGCCTTTTCAGGTTCTTCAAAAGCCTTGGCAGAATCCCATAGCAAAGGAGTGTCTACCGGTCCGGGGCATATGGCATTTATCCGGATTTTTGGAGCATATTCCACGGCCATTTGTTTCATTAAGGCAACAACCGCAGCTTTTGAAGCACAATATGCCGGATGGTTTGGAAAACTTTTGAAAGCAGCAATAGAGGCATTGATGATTATATTGCCTCCGTTTTCATTTTCAAGTAAATGAGGAATGGCATATTTACAAAGGTAAAAGACTGCATTGAGATTAGTATCGAAAACGGATTGCCAGGTATCTGGAGATACTTGTGTTACTGATCCTAACCCTAGAATGCCTGCATTGGCTGAAAGGATGTCGATTTTGCCGAAATTCAATAGTGCAGTTTCAACAAGCAGTTGATTGGTTTGGGGCGTTCGAATATCCCCTGCGATGAATATTATTTGGTCGTTGATTTTTTTAAGGTGAGAGGCCAATTCCTCCCCACGTTGCTCATTCCTGCCGGAAATAATAACCGAACCACCCTCCCGGGCAAAGTGTTCCGCTATGGCCATTCCCATACCACTTGTTGCTCCAGTGACAATAATTACTTTATCCCGGAATTTAATACCTTTTGCTGTCATGGTTTAGTCCTGGTTTTTGTCTTTCTTAAGTGTGCTGTAAATGGTATTCAGTAATTTACCGTTATCCTGATTAAATTGCCAGAACATCACTCCGCCCATTCCTTTATCTTTCACGAATTCTGTCTTGAGTTTCAGGGAAGCCGGATTCTCAAAGGTTACAAATTGCCTGTCGGATTCTCTCCATAGGTATGGAGCCATGGAAACACTGTCCCAGACCATTTCAAAACCGTCCTTATCGATCATGTTTTCTTCGATGAACTTGTAGTGGTAACTCCCCTTTTCACCCTTTGAAAGCTGATAAAGTCCCTTAGTATCTCCCGCGTTGGTGGAGGTCCAGTATCTTCCGTAAAACGGTACTCCAAGAACCAGTTTTTCCACCGGGATCCCGGATTTTATATGCAGGTTAACGGATTTGCTGGAACTGATTATTCGTGGATCATTTTCATTTTTGGAAAGATGGAGGTTGGAGTGGTGGCCTGTCAACGGAGAACCACCTGTATAGTAATCATAGGTCATGATGTTCACAAAATCCAGGTATTTATGAGCTTCTGCCATATTCACATGATCCAGATACCATTGGCTTGCAGCGGTAGCGACTGTTAACAAATAAGGTTGATGGCCACTGGCGGTTAATGCATCAAGTTTTTCTCTTAACAGTTTAAGGATAGCTGTAAAGTTTTCCTTGTCCTCCGGTCTGTGAGTATTGCCGGCTCCCGGCAGGCCCGGATATTCCCAGTCCAGATCAATACCGTCGATCTTGTGGCGAAGCATATAGTCAATGGCGCTGTTGGCAAATACCTGTCTGGAGGAATCGGTAAGTACCGCGTCAGAAAACCCACCAGACCAACTCCATCCCCCTACGGAAATAAGGATTTTCAAGTTCGGGTTCACCTTTTTGAGGTCATTGAGTTTAATTAAATCGGGAGTATCTTTTTCCCCGCCATCTACAACCTTACCGTCTTTGATATTGGCAAAAGCATAATTTATATGAGTGATCTGAAGGGCCTTTTCCTGAAATTCACCCCAGTTGTTTTGCCAGCCTGTTACATAGGCCACTACTTTGTGATCCTCGAGTGGTTCGTATTTTTTAATCACTGCTTTTTGCTGAACATTGCAGGAAAGAAGTAAGAAAATAGTCGTTAAAAATAAAGTGAAGCTTTTCATTATTTTGAGTTTACCGGTTTTAAAAATACAGGTCTAGCCTAACCGAGTAAAAATAACAAAAAGGAGGCTTAAAAAAGAGAAAAGAAATGATTGAATTAAGGCAAAAGACGAAGGTTAAGGTAGTCACCTTAGCCTTCTTCTAAGCCTGGATAAAATGATAAACTATATCGTAGTTACTTCATTGAGTGAGGTCACGTGTTGCTCTACATCATTTTTTGTAATCGTATTTCCGCCAAGTATGATGAGTCGTTCCACAACATTCCGCAGTTCACGGATGTTTCCGGTCCAATTCACGGTTTGTAAAGTCTTAATGGCGGATGCATCGAATTTTTTGGTTTTTGTGCCGTATTGTTTACATATCTGTTCACTGAAGTGCTCAATGAGTTCGGGAATATCGTCAATTCTTTCGTTCAACGAAGGTACCTGCAAAATAATAACGGCTAATCGGTGGTAAAGGTCTTCTCGGAATCTTCGGGCATTTATTTCTTCCCGGAGGTTTTTATTGGTTGCCGCAACCACTCTTACATTAACAGGAATTTCCTTTTCGCCGCCAACTCTGGTGATCACATTTTCCTGCAGGGCGCGTAAGACTTTTGCCTGAGCAGACAAGCTCATATCTCCTATTTCATCAAGGAAAAGGGTGCCTCCATTCGCTTGCTCAAATTTTCCGATTCTTTGTTTTACCGCAGAAGTAAAAGAGCCTTTTTCGTGTCCGAATAATTCACTCTCGATCAGTTCCGAAGGAATGGCTGCGCAATTCACTTCCACAATAGGTTTATCGCTTCGGGAGCTCTTTTCATGAAGCCAGCGGGCTACCAGTTCTTTACCCGTACCATTTGGACCCGTAATCAGTACCCGTGCATCGGTGGGTGCTACCTGTTCAATGGTCCGCTTGATCTGGCTGATTCCGGAGGACTGCCCGATGATTGGCTGTACTTTTGATTTTGCAACTTTCTTTTTGAGGGTTTTGGTCTCTGTGATAAGAGTGGATTTGTCCATTGCATTGCGAATGGTGATCAATAGACGGTTTAAATCCGGTGGTTTGGAAATAAAGTCAAAGGCCCCTCTTTTTACTGCATCTACCGCAGTGTCAATATTTGCATGACCAGAGATCATAATGACAGGTGTGTCTGGTGCCAGGATCTGAAGGCGATCCAGCACTTCCATGCCGTCCATTTTGGGCATTTTAATATCCAGCAGGATGATGTCGTATTGGTTTTTGCTGAGTTTGAAAAGGCATTCTTTTCCATCTGCCGCTTCTTCCACCTCGTATTTCTCGAATTCAAGAATATCTCTGAGTGTCCGGCGAATGCTCCCTTCGTCGTCGACGATCAGTACTTTGGCCATGATATAGTGTTTTATTGTTTAACCTAAGTTTAAGGTTCCGCGTTCCGTGTTGCGAGTTTGAACATTCTTAAAAACCAATGTTCTAGCTGATTAATATTGAGTTAAGTAGTTTAATGAAAGAAGGAGGACAAAATTAGTTTTAATCAAAATGTTTAATTCGATCATGGAGGCGCAGAGAGTTGTACCGCAAAGTTACGCTGAGTTTTCGCAGAGTTTCGCGGAGAAAAACAAATTAATCTGCGGCCCTCAGCGCTTCTCTCGCGGTTCTCTACGGTATAGTACAATCGTTACGCTCCAGAAAAATATTTGATTTAAAGTAGTTCTATCCTTCTACTAAGTACAAATCAATTTAACCCGCAACCTGAATATTTTCCGCAATATTACATTACGACTATTTTTAATAAATGTTTCAATTTTACCTTTACTAAAAGAGTTTTCGTGTTATTAAACTTCAAAAATAATTCGTGTGCCTGCCCTCCAACGTCAGGAGGCGGGTTCGTGGCTTTTCTTTTTGAACGCTTGGCTAATCTGCAGCTTCGTAATAAATTCTGTAAATGACATCAGCATAATCATCTGATACCAGGATGGAGCCATCCGGTAATAATTCGAGGTCTACCGGTCTTCCCCAGGCTTTATCTTTTTCCTCATCGAGCCAGCCGTCTGCAAATGGTTTATAGCTCGTTACTTCATTTCCGTCCAACTCGAGCATCATCACCCGGTAACCGATTTTCTTACTGCGGTTCCAGGAACCATGTTCAGCGATGAAGATCATATTTCGGTATTCTTCAGGGAATTGATTTCCTGTGTAAAATTCAATGCCCAAAGGAGCTGTATGCGGACCGAGGTTTTGGGCCGGTGCGGTGAAATCTTCGCAAGGGTGTACTTCCCCAAATTCAGGGTCGGGCAGATCTCCCTGG
>QQUB01000666.1 GCA_008501835.1 Bacteroidota bacterium | reverse complement strand
CAGAAAAATTCAGATATACACTCCTTCTAAAACCTTTAAGGTGGGAGGTGACAGGTACAAAACCAACTCCACTGCCACCAAACATTTTCTGAAGGCTGTCTCGCACAGTTTGTGTAATCAAATCTCTTTCAATGGATGAATCTCCATAATAGGCAATCCTCGTCTGACCTCCTGACTTAAGCAAGGCCTCAAAAAAAGATCTCAGGTATTCCTGTCCGGAATATAAGGTTTCTGTAGTGGCTGAATGACTTGATAATATTACCAAAGAAGAGTCAGTGGCGAGGGAATCATTAACGGCAACTGAATCTTTCAGGAACCGGTCTTTTAAATGGTAGGATCTGAAATTTTCTTTCAAAAATTCCGATCTGTCATGGATCAACGGATACAAAACCAGTATCACCCCTACCGAGAGGAGGATGAAAAAGGCATTTCTCATGGAGTTTTGATCCATCCCTTAATGGTGTTTTTCCTTTATTTTTTTAATGAAATGAAAAAATGCAAATCAAAAAAGTCCTCCTGAAACAAGCTTGTTTTCAAACAGACCTTTTCCATACGGATGAGGGATTACACAAATATAGCAAAAAAGATGTTCGGTAAATTCGTCAGCAAAAAAGTTAAAATATCACATCGAAATAAGTTCCATATGTTAATTAACTAATACATTGACAATAAAGGGATTACATCTGGCACAAGAAAACAAAAATTTATGAAATTACATTAGGAGAATAAAAAATTACCATAAACAAAAGATAAATCCTCTCAAGTAAAAAAGACCTGTTTCGCAATAAAAATCCCCAGTTTCCGCGTTTTGGCTACCACTCCCTAAATAAAATTAAAAAGAGGGGAAAATAAATTCTCAGATTTAGAAATTTAAACCACCAAACTCCTAATTTTGGGCGCATTTTGAAGTAAATTTGATCCTCACTCAATGGAATCCAAAACAAACCCCTGGAAATACCTTTTGGAATTCGTAATTTATATAGAAATAATTAGTATAAGGAAGTTAAAATTTTGATTTCTTAACAAAAAGAAAAACACCTTATCGTTATTGAAGAATCTTTGTTTTTATAACTTTGCTATCTCAAAAACATGTCCCATGAAAAGAAGCATTTTATTACCCTTTCTATTGCTTTTCGTATTATCGTTAAAAGCACAACAACTTCCATTATTTACCCAGTATCGTGAAAATGCCACTCTCCTTAATCCAGCTGCGATGGAGAGTGATTTTTTGTCTGCTGCCCAAAACATGACCTTTGGTGTTTCCATCAGAAGTCAGTGGTCAGGCATCTCTGGCGGGCCAAAAACCCGGGTTTTACGTGGATCTTATGTGAATTCCCAAGCCGGTGGCGCTGCCTTCATGGCAGGGGGTCATATTCTTAGTGACATTACCGGTCCTACCGGAGTGACAGGAATATATGGCCGTGCAGGTGCGGTTATCAGTCCTGATCCGGAATATGGAGGAATTGCCCTTGCCCTCAGCGGTGGTCTTGTTCAGTACAAAATTGATGCTGATGAGATCGTTCTGAGAGATGATGGTGATGTATTAGGAACTCAATCTTATTCCCAATTACATCCTGATGTGGGTGTAGGCGTTTTTGCCTATCAGGTCCTTGGAGACGGAGATGTTATCTACGGAGGTATATCTGTTCCTCAGGTACTTGGATTGGATCTCGCATTTACTGATGAAAATGGAGAATTCGGCATCCAGCGTGTTCAACACTATTATGGTCATGTCGGACTTTATAAGTTTTTCCGTGACGGGGAAAACTTCATTGAGCCATCCGTTTGGTTCAAATACACCCCAAATGCCCCTTTCAACGCTGACTTTAATCTTCGCGTAAGGCTTCCCGGCAGCATTTGGGTAGGTACAGGGCTCTCCACAGCAAAGAATTTCCACCTGGACCTCGGGTTTGACCTGGGTGACAACGTAGGATTTGATAACCTGTTGAAGTTTGGATACGGTTATGATTATTCTTTCAGTGCGTTTGGTCCTTTTGTTGGTAGTACCCATGAGTTGAACCTTGCGATCTCCTTTGAAAGATAATTAAAACGAAAACTTACTTTACAAATTAATTAAACATCTCCTTCCCATGTTTCAAAAACTAGGTTATCCCAAACTAAAGAATAATATGAAGAATTTTTTCCTAAGCCTGGTATTCCTACTGGGTTTCTCCCTGTCAGCCTTTGCTCAGCCGGTAATGACATTGAATGATGTCACGGTCAACAGTGGTCAGGCGGGATGTATAACAGTAACAATCGGTAGTTTTGCCCCATTGGGAATTCCCAATATTTTCTCCATCGAAAATGTTCAGTTCTCCTGGAACCCGGCAAATTTTACCAACATAAATATCCAGAATATCAACCCGGCCGTTTTAGGCCTTGACGTGGGTGATTTCAATATCAACCAAGGGGCTGGAACCATGCTCATGGACTGGGTCTATCTGGAATGTACAGCTGAAAATGATATGGGGCCCGGTATTGATTTTCCGAACATCAACAGTGCTATGCCTGTATTCGACATATGTTTTGATGCAGCTGTCGGTGATTACGGAACCTGTGCGCCTATCGAAATTGTTAATCCGGCCAATGATCCTCCGGTTGTTCACAGGGCATTTACCTTTAACGTAGGTTGTCCCAACATCGGTATGGTGATCAATCAGCCGGGATGTGTGTATTTTGACGTAAGTCCATTGCAAATCGTTGCCTCTCAGGAAACCGGAAATACAGGTGATCTGGTATGTGTCGATTTCACAGTGAATAATTTCACTGACCTTCAAAGTACACAATTTGATATTACCTGGGATCCTGCAGTTCTACAATGTGTTAACCAGATACCAGGGGATATTCCCAACTTGACCAACAGTAATTTTAACTGCCTTAGTAGCGGGGATGGTGATGCGCTGAGGGTCTCCTGGGCCAGCTTGCCTGACCAGGGTGTGACGGTGGATGATGGTACCTTGTTCTTTACGGCTTGTTTTGACATTATCGCTCCGTGTGAATCTTTCACCTCTTTGGATATCGATCTGGATGCTTTGGTGGAAATAACCAATATCACTTCTCCTGAGGAAGGATTTTCCATTCCATATCAATATACCTCTGGTAGCGTTACAACAGGAGATTGTGACCCAATCGGTCTTCAATTATTCGCAGATTGTGGTGCTCCCGTTAATATAAATGATGAATTCTGTGTGAATGTAACCGTTGGTGACAATTTCTTTGCCATTACCGACATGAGCTTTCTCATGGAATGGAACGAACAGATTTTGACCTATACTGGGGTTCAGAACTTTAACTCAAGTGTGGTCAACCTTAATGAGAGTTCATTTACAGCCAACCCTGATAACGGATTTCTGGAAGTGGAATGGGAAGGCCCGCCACCGGCAAGTATAAGTGAAGGCGAAACTTTATTCGAAGTCTGTTTCCAGGTTACCGGCCTGGGAGGGAACAGTCCCTTTACTTTTGCCCCCTCCCCTTCCAATGTTCAATCCATGGATGGGCCGAATATCGGAATTGCTCCTAATAACTGCCAGGTGGAAGTTATCCAACCTGAAGGCGTTGGTTTGACCTTAGGAGGAGGCAGTGCTGCAACCGGTGAAGAATTTTGTGTAGATGTAGCCGTGGCAAATTTTGATTCTATCACCTCCTTCCAATATTCTTTAACATGGGACCCTGCACTGTTTCAGTTGAATTCATTTTCCGTGATGAATTTCCCGGGCGCATCTGATGCCAATGTTACCGCTTCAATACCGGGTGGTCTGATCTTTTTTGATTATGACGGTACTGAACCGATTACCATTCCTGATGGAACATCTATATTACAATTGTGCTTCGAACCTCTTGGTTCCCCGGGCACATGTTCGCCTCTTGAAATGATAACGGTGCCCCTGGCTCCTGAAGCCATTTCGGCCGCTTCCAATGGAGAGGACGTCGGAATCATTGACACTCCCGGGGAGTTATGTACGCTCTTCCCGGAAGGTTTTGGAGTTTATGTAGATACCATTTCAGGATTGTGGCTGGACACAGCTTGTGTAGAAGTCTCTGTTGAGTCTTTTGATAATATTACTGATTTTGCTTTCCGGTTAACCTGGGATCCTACTATTCTAGATTTTGTAAACATCAATGATCCGGGTGTTTTAACAGGAATGACGTTTAATGAATCTGGTGGAGTATTAAGTGTTGGGTGGAATGGCTTCGAACCGCTACCGGACGAAACGGTCATTTTTGAAATTTGTTATGAGTTGCTTGAAGCTCCCGGGTGTACAGCGGTATCGGTTTCTGAATCTCCCGAACCAGTCGTGAACACCACCAATGGACAAGGAAGTCTTGTGTATGAAAATGGTGAAGTTTGCATTGAAGACAGGTATATTATTACAGACCTTGTCATTAGCCCTACTACATGTCCTGATGTTTGTGATGGGATAATAACATTCAGTGTTGTTGGAGGTGAGGAACAGCTGGGAACCACCTGGGAACAAAATGGGCAGCAACAATTCAACCCGTTCTTTGCCACAAATCTTTGTGCGGGAGATACGGTTTTTGTGACTGTTTTTGATAATAGTCAACCGATCTTATTGGAGACTTTTGCCTTTGTGGTGCCAATGGATACGCTTAATGTTCCTGATGCAGATGCCGGGGAGGATGTTACTATAAGTTGTAATACATTCCTGGCACAATTAAATGGTACTGCAACAAACGGTGATTCTTTTTATTGGACTACTCCAAATGGAATTACGAATCCAAGTAACCCTCTTTTCACCACTGAAACAGGTCCCCATGTTTTCACGGTGGAAAATACACTTACCGGTTGTATTGCCACAGATACAGCTATTGTATTCCCTGCAACTTTCCCTGTAGCCGAGGCTGGTGAGGATTTATCTTATACCTGTCTTTCAGATACCTTAATGCTTGATGGAACCGGGTCAGCAGTTGGTGATACCATTGCTTACTCATGGTCCGTGGTTGAAGGAGGGGACATTGTCTCCGGAGATGAATCCCTATTAATGCCCAGGGTCACTGGACCGGGAACTTATGTTATTTCTGTAGAAAACATTCTTAATCAATGTTCAGGTACGGATACTGTGGTTGTAGTTGATGACAGGACGTTACCGGAAGCCCTCATCAATGGAGGAGCTGAAACGGTAACGCTGGCCTGTGATACCTCTATCACCCTTAGTGCTGCTACAGAAAACAATCCACCTGTAATTGTGGAATATACCTGGTTTGATTTTGAAAACACTTTAATTTCGAACATGGCCAGTATTCCTGTAAGTGAATTGGGTACCTATTATTTGGTTGCATTTAATTCTCTAACTGGTTGCGAAGCTCAGGATACTATTGAGGTAGTTCCAAACGAGGACTTCCCGGTAATTACGACAACTCCTGCCGGGGATACAAGCCTCACTTGCCTGGTCGATAGCATTCAAATATTAGCAGAAGTTGACGGTGCACTTCCTGAGAACCTTGTTTTTACCTGGACAACAACAGGCCAGTTTGTTCCCGGAACTGAGACAACTTTGACCCCGATCGCT
>QQUB01000786.1 GCA_008501835.1 Bacteroidota bacterium | reverse complement strand
GGGGAGACAGGTATTGTTCAAATAAGCTGCCTGTTTCCGGACCGGTCAAAACTTGCTCAGGTGTCCAGACAGTATTGACAATAGCATCTTCATCAATGGAAGGCGTTGCTACAGCCATGACGGTGTCTCCATACAGGATCAGGTTTTCTTCAGCATCCAATGCGAGGTCGACAAATATCTGATCCGGTTGATTTATGATAATCGAATCACTCTCTGCGCGGCAATTGTTCTCGTCCGTAACGGTAATCATATACAATCCGATGGCCAAAGAATCTGCAATGGTTACCCCATCCAAACTGTTATCATTCCAGTCAAAATCTATGAATCCGGTACCGTTATTTACCGTGAGGTTAATATTTCCATCATTGCTTTCAAAGCATTGCAGATCCCCGGCAGCTACCTCAAGGGATAAAGCATCTTCAGGACTGTTTTCAATACAAATATCGAAATACCCTTCCGCTCCCGTTGCATCCGAAAGCGCAATGAAATAAGAAGTTCCGGCCTCCACACCCATGTGAATCGTCAATTGACCACCAGAACCAGTGTCGCAGGTGAACGGCATGGATGTACTCCCACTTGGACAATCTCCTTCAAAAATGGCCATTTGAGGCTGTGGCAGGTCTTCACTGTCAATAGAGATCTTAATACAATCTCTATCCACTTCAGGGGTAAAAGTATACCAGACCGTTGCATAGGGAAAATCAAAACATCCTCCGGTATTCATAGGACCGGGAGTAGCACCTGAACTACACCCCATGCTGCAAATTGTATCTCGTTCAATATCCAGAAAAACAGACCCAAAAGAATTCTCCGGATCACAAAGATCATTCACTCCGCAGCCGACTATTTTTGCAATAATCACATCCTCGCCGCCATTAAAGGAATCATCATACGGACTGCCTTCGATTGGAAAATCATAGGAATAGGTTCCCCCACCCACAAATACACTTCCAGCATCGTCGATCGCCAGATCCAACGCCCAGTCATTATCACCTCCGCCAATATAGGTTGATTCGAGCAATGCAGTAAGATCAAAAGAAAACCGGGAGACAAAAATATCTCTGTCCCCATTATGAGTTTGATCAAAAGCATTTTCTGTAACAGGATAATCGGTTGAGAAACTTATACCGGTTATAAAGACATTCTCCGCCCCTTCGATCACCAACCCGTAGCAATCATCATCATCTGCTCCTCCAATGAAGGTGGAAGCAATAATGGTAGACAGATCGTTGTCCAGTTTGGTAATGATAGCATCGTGGTTACCATTAAAAGTTTCATCATAAACTCCGGGAGTCGATGGAAATTCCATCGACCCAGTATACCCCGAAATGAATACATTTTGAGCTGAATCGAGTGTTATGGCATGACTCTCCTCAAAATTGCTTCCACCAATAAAGGTAGCAGAAGAAAGGGAGGAAAGATTGTTATTGAATTTGGCAATAAAAATATCCCCCGAACCATTGTGGGTGGAATCATAGGGCATTCCGGCAAATGGAAAATCTGCCGAGTAGGTAAATCCGGAAATGAATACATTTCCTGCATCATCTGTAGTAATTGCGTCGGCGCCTTCATCTGTACTTCCGCCTATGTAGGTTGAAGCCAGCAGGGAAGACAATCCATTATTCAGTTTCGAAACAAAAACATCTTCAAACCCGCCGTTGAATGTATTATCAAACCCGCCATTGGCCGGGTAATTGGTTGATTCTGTGCTTCCGGTAACAAAGACGTTTCCTGTTCCATCCAAAGCCAAATCGTAACCATAATCATCATCATCCCCGCCGATAAAGGTTGATACAATGAGGGTTGAAAGGTCATTGTCCAGTTTACAAACAAAAACATCGTTACTTCCTCCGTTGTAGGTATTGTCATAGGCAGGGCCGGAAATAGGGAAATTGGAGGAGCCTGTTGCCCCGGAAATGATCACATCTCCTGTCGACTCTACAATAACCGACAATCCATTATCCCAGCTGCTCCCACCCAGGAACGTAGACACCAGCAAAGTTGAAAGGTCATTGTCGAACTTGGCCACATAAGCCTCTTTGACACCATTAAAACTATCGTCAAAACTGCCTTCTGTTGTTGGAAAATTATCCGACCAGGAATAACCGGTTATGAATACATTACCATTTTCATCTACAGCGATGGCATTGCCCCAGTCGTTACCGCCATCGCCCATGAAGGTCGAAGCCAGAAGCGGGTCAATAATGAGTTCGTAATTCGGATCGTAATCTTCAATATGGAAGGAATAGGTGTTTTCGCCTGCAGCATTAATTTGATATTCAGCCTTCGCAAAACGCTTCCGGCCATTGATCCACTGATAGGCAACAGGAGTGGAATACGCTAATTTGCCGACAGGTGTGAAAACAATTAATTGCCCGTTTTGGGAAACTTGCAGCCGGTCTGCACCATCAATGGCCATTTGAATGGATTGAGGGTCTATACCTGGTTGCACGTAAAACAGCTTTTCGACATTATCATGATAAGCATTGAGTTTCACGTCAATTCCGGGCCAGACCTCACCCAGATTCAGTACTTCATAAGAAGGCACCCCCGTTTTCCAGGAAGATTGGTCGTTGCCAATGAAATAGTTGAATACGGAAGGTGTTTCCCGTTCTCCAAAAGGAGCTGTACGGGTAGCCTTTCCAGTTTTTCCGACAAATCTTTCTTTAAGCACATAACCGGAAGCACTATCGACCGGCAAGGCATAAAGCATTTCACCAGACTTATTGATAATTACATTTCCTGAAAAGGTATGTGCAACGTAAAGAATATCCTGATTCCACTGGCCCGAGTTTTTCACCCAGGGAGCCTTTGTACCTGAAAGTTTTTCTGAATAAGGATTTTTTGTGGATGGGTAGCTGGCCATCGCCAACAAAGTAGAAAGCAATACAATACATGTAGAGAAAAATAGTCTAATCATCTCCGGGATAACATTTAGGTGGTTTTCAAAGAAGTTGGATAAAAAATTCCCTGGATGTTTAGTTCTATTCTGTTTGTGTATTTACATAATGAAAAATTGGTATGTATTATTTTATTGGGAAGCGGAAATTAGTAGGAAGGTGGAAAATTTTGAGGTAGGAACGTCCATTTTCCTCTTTTGGAGGATATGCCTCAAATTAGTGGTGTTTTTACGAATATCAAGTTTCATAGAAACGGCATCTCATAGCAGGGTACGCAGTGCCTTGCTATGAATTGAGAAATTCCCAGTTCCATAGGAACGGCACAATTAGGCTCATAATCAATTGTGCCGTTCCTATGGAACTGGATTTATCTTGTATTATTACATGGCACTGGCGTACCATGCAATAATTTGTCATGCCCCTGGCATTGATTTATTCAAATTTGACCCCAATCACGCTGGCGGGGGACAGAGTTTTGGTAAAATACTTCACCTTTTGGCCTTTCTCATTCAGGCATACATTATATTGCATGTCGTTCAGGCAACCTGCCGGATTTAATCCCATCCTTATAAAAGAAAAAACATTTCGAATTCTAATTTTTCAACAAAACTACCTTTATATGAAAAGTTTAAAATACCTAATCCTCTCACTGCTGGTGATCGGCATGATGAGTTGTAGCGGAGAGGGGGGAACTACTACTGGTGATGCATCTACTACCGAAATAGACAGCTCCCGAATGGTTTCCTTCAAAGGACGATCCATCGATCTTACTCCTTACGTAGAAGGGTTCCCTTATAGTGGATTCACTCCCTTTTATGCCGCAGGCAAATTGTACTACATGAAATCCGGGGCCACCACGGACTTACTGGAATTAGACCTGGACGGAGATACTGATCTTACCAAAGGGAAAAAAGTATCCGATATTGATTATTCTACGCGGAATGTATGGAGCATACGGTACAATAAAAATGACAAACAACTGTACTGGACTGGCGATGAAAAGAATGATGAAATTATCAACCTGACACGCCTGAACCCTGAAACCGGAGAAGTGACAAAACTTACGGATGTCCCTTACATCTTTGGTTATCGCTGGAATGATACTGGTGACAAAGTGGCTTACATTGCCCGCCTGGGAGACAAGGCCAATCGTTTGGGAGAACTGAGGATTTTGGATTTGAAAACCGACGAAGAAACCAAGGTAATTCAAGACAAGGCAGAAATGAGGTATACCTGGGGAACTCCAAGTTGGCAACCCAACGGAAAAGGCCTTGTAGTCACTGCTCTGAAAGATGCGGACAGAAGTTTTGGTAATATTGTTTACATTGATCTTGAGTCAAAAACTCAGAGATTAGTCACGGATGCTTCCAAAAGGAGGAGTTTCCCTGGAATTTTCAAGGAATGGCTGGACGATTACACCTTTATGTATGTTTCCAATGAGGATGGTTTCAGCAATATTTACAGTTACAACCTCGCAACCGAAGAATCTTCACAGCTGACCAAATTCACAACAGACCTCGGCACTTCCGAAGTCATTACTATTGATGGTGAAAAATATATGTTTGCAACCACTTCTTCTCCGATTGAAACCCAGATCTACCTTTTGGAATTGCCTTCCGGGAATGTGGTAATGCAAAAACAAAGTGACGCCTCTTTGGGGGTATATGATTCTGATGGTAATAAAATGCTGGTATCGGCTGGATCAAACGCTTCTATGTTCCGAATTGATGAAATGACCGTTACCAAAGACGGAATTGCATCGGAAACCAAGGTAGATGTTCCGCAAGCATTGAAGGATAAAATCTACAAAGCTACTCCGGAAAGAATCACATACCCAACCTTTGATACTGATCCTGAAACCGGGGAGCCCAGGGAGTTACACGCATATCTTTACAAGCCTGAGAACCCGCTACCCGCGGAAGATCAAATCGTTATGATCCAATCTTTTTACGGTGGTGGTAATAGTTTCAGCACCCGTTACCAGATTCTGGCAGATGCAGGAATTTATGTATTGAGCCCCTCGCCAAGGGGAAGTCGTGGTTTTGGAAAGGATTTTGCTGCACTGAATGATAAAGACCTTGGCGGAAATGAGATCATTGATGTATTTTATGCCGCTAAATACATTTCTGAAAAACTCAATATACCACCAGAAAACATTGGCGTTTTTGGCGGAAGCCATGGCGGATATGCAACCATGCGTTGTCTGACATTCCCTGGAGAGATCAATGGCAATCCAGTAGAATTCGACTGGGGATTCGGACTTAGCCATGCCGGCTTCTCTGATATCATTCATTTTTATGAGAATTGCAACATCCCGGATTGGGTAACGCTTGAAGCAGGTGACCCTAAAACAGAAGCCGACAAACTCAATGATCGTTCACCGCTTTATCATGCAGATAAAATGAAAGGGCATTTGTTGTTGACACATGGAACAAATGATAGCAGGGTTCCTATTGAAGGCAGTACTATGATGGCGGATAGCCTGAAAAAGTATAACAAACCAGTTAAACTAGTCAAGTTCGAAGGACAAGGTCATGGTATCAAAGGACTGGAAAATACGGTAGTATTTTATCAGACCTGGTTTGACTTTCTGGAAGAAGTCACGAGTGGAGAGTTGAAGAATTGATG
>QQUB01000213.1 GCA_008501835.1 Bacteroidota bacterium | reverse complement strand
TGGATTTGTCCGTTGTTCAGGACGGCGTTGGTACCGACGATCAGAATTTAAGTCTGGTTGGAAATACTCTTTCAATAGAAAACGGTAATAGTGTTAACCTGGCTGGTTTTGTAGATACTGATGATCAGCAATTAAGTTTGACGGGAACTACACTGAGCCTCGAAGATGGAGGAAGTGTGGACCTTTCCAGTCTTAAGGATGGAATGGGGACAGACGATCAACAATTAAGCCTTGCTGGAACAACTTTAAGTTTAGAAGATGGAGGCAGCGTTGATCTATCCGGACTGCAAGACGGTATTGGAACCGATGATCAATTATTGAGTTTATCTGGAACTACTCTTTCTATCGAAAGTGGAAATAGTGTTGATCTTTCCACTCTCCAGGACGGCACAGGCACGGATGATCAGTTATTGAGTTTGTCCGGAACCACCCTTTCCATTGAAAGTGGTAATAGTGTTGATCTATCAACTCTCCAGGATGGAACCGGAACGGATGATCAGCAATTAAGTCTTGCTGGAACTACCCTATCCCTGGAAGACGGTGGATCAGTAGATCTGTCACTGCTCCAGGATGGCACCGGTACTGATGATCAGCAATTGAGTTTGGCCAGTAATATCCTGAGTCTTGAAGATGGCGGTAGCGTTGATCTCAGTCCATATCTTGACAATACAGATGACCAGCAGCTAAGTCTTTCCGGTACAACACTTTCCCTGGAAGATGGAGGGAGTGTAAACTTATCAGCTTTACAGGACGGAAATGATAACATTTACAACCTCAATGGAGCATTGCCCATAAATACCATCCGAACGCTAGGTTTTGGCAATGCTGCCAGTCGATATCGATATCTGGATCCAAATAATACAGGCAATTACTTTGAGTTTTTCAATAATATTACCTCCGGATTTAATGCAGGCATATTCTTCAATGACGATGACGAATCCCTGACGGCTACCATCGGACAATTAGGGCAAGGGGTTTATGGCATTCAAACAGAATCCTTTTCCGTGGCAACTGTTAAAGGGGGCTTTGCTTCCCTGATCAATGCCAATGGAGATGCCTGGTTTAATGTGGATGATTCAGGAGATGAAACACGGATGTTTTCAACTTCAGCTAATTACCTTATCGGAAATCCAGGAACAGCTTCAAGCCTGCTGCAAAACAATAATACAATAAGCCGGATCATGGCTTATGATCACACAACTGGCCGGGTTTACTGGCGAGATCTGGCAACCATGGGTGATGGTACCGGAACGGATCACCAGGGGCTTAGTTTAACTGGAAACATATTATCCATTGATAATGCCAACAGTGTTGATCTTTCGACCATTTCCATTGCAAAAGATTATGCCTGGTCTGAGAATACCGGATCTTCAACCATTGCAGTAACTTCTGGAGTTCAGAACGGCTTTGATTCCACTTATGGAATTACGGAAACTACTTCGACAGCTAATTTCACCTATACTGCTATTAATGGCCGATGGACTTATAACGGTCCGGACGATACACCTTTTTTGGTAAACATAAAAGCCCGGATGATCACCAGTGCCAAGTTATGCGATATTGAAATGCGCTTATTGTCAAGTACCGGTGCATTATCCAATGACAGTTATGTTTCCGGAGATGGAGGCAGTGATGAGTTTTTCCTTGGAACAAATGCAGTGGTAGTCCTCGACTCCGGGGATTACATCTACAGCACTTTTATAAGCGGTTACAGCATCGATACCACGGTTAATGATTTTAGTCTTGTGATTTCGGAATTATAAATTCAATCAAAATAGAATACACTACACTATGAAACGATTTTTCACAATTTTTCTGGCCGTACTTTTTGCGGTCACTTCTTTTGCCCAGGTACCAAAAAGTTATGAGCGAAAGATCAAACGGCAGACAAAGAAAGTCGAACGCCTCAAAAAAGAACATGATATCGTCCTGGATGCCCAGGAAAGCATTCCTCTTTTGGTAAGCTATTCCACCGATGCCCAGGCTCTGACAAACTGGGGAATAGATTATTTGCAGATAAAGGAATACCGAGACAAGATAAGTGCCAAAGAAGGTAAAAGAAATGTCCTGGTAGTCGAATTCGATACCGGAGGAGAACTAACTCATCCGAGTCTCTTGAAAGCTACCCTGAAAGGATTTTCCTACACAGGTGAACCACTTAAGGATGAACATGGCCATGCCACCCATGTTGGTGGGATCATGGCCTCCAATTTTTCAAATATCGGTGTTGGTCAGGTGCTCATAAAAGGCGGTCATCTAAAACTATTGCCTGTCAAGATCCTGCACAATGAAGGCTGGGGAGATATGCCCGAGATCATCACTGGTGTAGCGGATATCCTCGAATATGTTGGAACATACCTGGATGCCGGCTGGTTTGTCATTTTCACCAACAGCTGGGGAGGTGGACCTTTTAATGCTGAGTTAGATGCGCTTTACAAAAAAGCAGAAGAAAAAGGTATCATTGTCATTGCAGCCTCCGGGAATAATGGCAGCGGCACTATCGGAAATCCGGCAGCTAGCAGATATGTCGAAGCTGTGGGAGCACTCCAGGAAGATGGCACACGAGCGCCTTACAGTCAGTACGGGAAAGGGCTAGCTTTTGTGGCACCTGGGTCAAACATTTTTTCGACTTACCTCAATGGCAGTTTTGCCAAACTATCCGGGACGAGCATGGCTGCGCCACACGAGGCAGCGGTTTATGCCCTGATCGCTTCCTATTGGCCCGATGCTACTGCAGCCGAGCTAAAGGCCCATTTTCGGAATTATGCAAAGGATTTGCCTCCGGAAGGTTATGACCGATTCAACGGTTTTGGAGCAAGCCTGATCGGGCCTTTGATCGAGAATGAACCTGAAAAAATCGGCGAAGATCCTGATGAGCCAGACGATCCAATTGGGGATACCATCGTGATCAAAAAGGAACGAATTATTACCCTTCCGCTTGAAGATCTGGATATGGTCTGGAGCATTGGTACAACTAAGGACAAAAGACCTATCAAAGTAGAGTTGGTTTTGAAAATAACATCAAATCGGCTGGCAGAATTGACCTTCGACGAATCTGATGACCTGGCACATACATTTTTTGGCAGGTACGGACTTTTATTTTCAGATAAAAAAGCTGATGTGTACGATGCTGCAGAATGGACAGCAAGGTTTTACCACCGTTTTGCCAATCAAAAACAGGACATCTATTCCGTAGGAATTAAACAGATTAACGTAACAGACGAACAAGGAAGAACTTTTATTCGATATGGAGAAGACTTGAAGATCACCGGACAAGTAGCATTCGAAGACATTCCGACATTGGTAGAGCTTAAATGATCTTTTTATTATGGCAAAAAGGAAAAGAAAGAAAAGACTGAAAAAATCGAAAGCTGCAAGTAAAGTTTTACAGCTTATGGATCAGGATTATTCCTATCAAAAAGCACTGGCCAAAACTTTAAGAGAAGATAAGCGACTCAGTAAGAAAAAGCTGGAAAAAGAACTTGACAGATACATTTAGGTGACCTGGAAAAAATATTTTAAAATCAAAAACACACACTATGTTCACTCGTGACAAAAACACAACCATTGCCGGCATCCTGGCCTTTTTATCGCTCTTGTTCGGACAGATCCAATTCATGTTCGATTCTGATATGACCACTAATCCGGACTGGTCCATGATCGTCTCCGCTTTGTTTGTCCTCATTGGACTGATCAAGGCGAAGGATTCCATCAAAGAAAAGACTATCGACCAGAGAAGGCAGTAAATCGCATTTTCATAAGATTGCAAATAAGTGGGTAATCACGTAACCCAGGTATTTAGCCTGGTCATTATCGGTTAGTAAACCGATCAAAAAACGTGATTACCTACAATTGTTAAACTTTTCATCATGGCTTACAATTTTTCAAAAAGTGATATTCCATACGATACGGCATACAATGCCCATCGAGGCACGTCCTTTTCTCCAGAAAGAAGAGCAAAAAGCGAGCAGCAGGAATATTTCCAGATGTTAAAGGAAGTCCATGATGAACTTTACGAGCTGGCTTTAAAATGGGATGCCGTTGAAAAATTTGAAGAACGTATTGATTATTTCGCCGATAAGTTCCGGGATAAATTCCTGGCTTATTTACATAGTCAAAATGGATTGGTAAGTACAATGATTGCAGGCCCTTCCAATTTCCCGGCGGCCAGAATGAATAAAAAAGCAGACCAGGTTCATAAAAAACTCAATGACCTCCTCTCCTACTACAATCTTCAGAAAAAGAAAATCAGGCAGTACATCAAACCAGCTCACCTTAAACCGGTAAAAACCGGTCAAAGTGGAGCGATTGAAACTCTACAGAAAAAACTGGACAAAAGAATCGCTATCCAGGAAAGGATGAAGGCGGCCAATAAGATCGTCAAGTCCAAAAAACTGAGCGACCAGGAGAAAAAGGATCGGCTCAAAAAAGAACTGAATTTTTCTCAAGGCGATATCGTCGAAATAATGACTCCAGATTATGCTGGACGAATTGGTTTCCCTGGTTGGGCTTTGTCCAACAATAACGCCAATATCAAAAGGTTAAAGGGCCGGATTGCCACGGAAAAGAAGTTGAACGCAAAACGGGAAGAAGGAAACAAGGAACACACCTTCGATGGCGGGAAAGTCATTGAAAATTATGACCTGAATCGTTTGCAGATCAAACATGATGAAAAGCCTCCCAGGGAGATCATCCAAAAGCTAAAAAGTCGCGGCTTTCGCTGGTCACCTCGTTACAAAGCCTGGCAGCGCAATCTGAACACCACGCCCATGTTTTATGCCACTGATATTGTGGGCGAGATTTCTCCAATAGTTAATGAGCCGGCCCCGGAAGAAACCGAAGAAAAGATCGAACTGACCCAGGCCGAACAAAAAGCCATCGAAGACCAGGTGAAAAAGAAAATGGAAGCCGAGAAGGAACCGGAAAAGCCCAAAAGAAACCTGGCCGATGATGCCAAAATAATCAGGCAATTCGTCAAAGAAACTTGGCCACGCAGTTATAAAAACTTAAGAGTTCGAACTATTTCAAAAGGTAAATTCCGATCTGACCACCACATACTTATCGAATCCACAAAAGACAAAGGCAATGCTCCCTTAAGTCAAAAAATAAGAAGCTGGTTTTTCAATGCCTTTGGCCGACCAGATAAACACAACAATACGGTTATGTCCTTTGGCATTACCATTTATGTGGGGATGGTGGACAAAATCTTAAAAGCTATCCAGGAACAAGAGGAAAAATCTAAACAGGCCGCACCTGGACCAGATGAGGACCCTAACAACCAGCCAACTCCCTGGGCTACCGGTAAATTTATCGAAAAAGCCTACCTGGAAGGAGCTGAGGCAGCCGGAAAGCAAAGTGGAAAGAAAAATCCCTATCCAAAGGATAGTAATAACTGGCGAAGTTGGAACCGCGGATATAACAGCATTGATCCAAAGGATCTTGAAAAAGAAAAGCAAACCAAAAAAATAACCCTTGGAATACAAAAGGATGAATTTGCAACTGACAAAAACAAATTTGCCCTGGCACTGAGG
>QQUB01000477.1 GCA_008501835.1 Bacteroidota bacterium | reverse complement strand
AGCCGCCACCCAAGTATACGTATACATTGAAAAGGCTTCAGGTTACGACTGAGGTCAAACCTGGCAAGCCATAAATGTTTAAGCTCATATTTCTATTGTTTGGATAATATTTGTTTCACATGGTTTCATATTGTCCCCAGTGAACCCTGTGCCTTCTCTGGGGACTCTGTGGTTAAAGCGAATTGCCTTAAAGTATTTTAATAAAAAGTAATTCTACCTTAATATTTTTTGACTATTGAGTCGTCTAATTATTTAATTCGTCCTGGTCATCCTTTTGAAGATTCTTATTTTACGTCTTTTTTCCTTTCTATTATTTTTTTTAGTTTTTCTTGCATGTTTTTTTGTAGTAATAATTACCGTGCCATTTATTGCTGATTTTCTATATAATAAAGTTGATATTGAATCTCCAGGCATATAAACGGTTATTCGTTCAACATGTCTTAGTTTGTAATCATTTAGACCTTCAATTTGATATATGGTATGATCCAAGATAATTAGAGGTGGGGGGTGTTCCGGGAAGCTGCTAAAACTTGGGTAAAGCCCTCTTTGCTTAGTTGTGTCCCATTCGGGTTTTTGAACAACACTTTTAAGGGAATCAAATTTAAATTTCAATTCATATTTAATTATCGAATCTACCTTGAAATATAAATCGGACTTTGCCTTTTGCCCATAGAGCAAGCTAGCCCCAAGAATAAAAATTATAAAAAATTTAAATTTCATTTTGGATTAAGGAATTGCCCATTATATGATTTATCCGGGTCTTTAAAGCTTTCGTTAATATTTTGATTCATCAATCCCTGTGCCTGGCAGCCCAGTCTTCCAGTGCTTTGGCTTCCCGGGTTTTATACATCTGGTAGGTTTTTTCCCATCTTTTTGTGGCTTCCTCAGGTTCCGCATCTGAAACACGCCATTCGAAAACATCCCGAACCGTTTCTGCCAGAGGAGTAAAGGTGAGTCCGTTTTGGATACCTTTTTTATTGCTGATCAAAGCTGACCCAAAATTGTCATCTGTAGGCATGATCCAGGGCACCTGGTCAAGGATGCCGTGTTTGGCCAGCAATTTGTAATCCCGGATCTGGACAAATTCGACCGCAGAATTGAAAACGGCGTGTGCCCCATGAACAAAAACAGGCATGGTCATAGGAGAGGCAGGTCCGACAGCGTTGAACGTACCGGTTTGACTAAGTTCGATCAAACGGATCATCCACTGAGCGACATCCCGGACGTCAGCATATTGGATCTGATCACCAGGTTTTCCGGGTATCATGATCCTGCCTCCTTCATTAAGCCGGATTGGCCAATAGGGGAAACGATTGGTTTTATCCCCGGGCCCGAGCATGTAGGTTGGACGAACAATGATGGTTCTGTCCTGCCCAAAAGCTTTTTGGGCTTCGATTTCTGAATTGGCTTTCATTACACCATAGTCATATTCATATTTCTGTATCTCTGAAATGCCGTCCGGGACTTCCAAAACCAGTTTGGTCGATTCGTCAATGTCCCTGCCAAGATATGGGTAATAGACACCAGTGGAAGAAGTATACAGGTATAATCCAACATTATCTTTCAGTAATTCGGCAGTTGCCTTTGTCCACTTAACCCGTCTGCCCGAATTATCAATTACAGCATCCCATTTACGGCCTTTGAGAGCTTCCAGGTTATTTTCTCTGTCACCGACGAGGTGTTCCACCTTTTTGAAAACCTCCTTTTGCACGGTGGGTTGGGTTTTTCCCCGGGTAAAAATGGAAATGGAATGACCTCTTTGCAAGGCATAGGCGATTTGCTGCGGCCCAAGGAAACTGGTGCCTCCCAGAATCAGAATGTTGAGCGGATGTGGCTTTTCAGGAAAAAGCAGGTCTGTTTGTGTTGCTGTTCCTTGAGCCAGTAAAGGAGATCCCATCGCAGACAGTGCGATCCCGGCTTTAAGGCTTGTGCTGATGAATTCCCTTCTTGATTTTTGTTGATGTGTTTTGTCGGACATAATGAAGAGGTTGGTGTGATGAGAAAAAAGTGCGGTATAAATTCCTGCTTTTCAAACTTACTGAAAATAATTATTGTAGCAAAATGTATTTGGTACCTACAGCACCAAACCAGGTGGTGTCCTGTCGGGAGTTACCTGGATGTGATACCTAAAGGCACCGTCGGGGCTTATTTACTGGATTCAGGCCCCTGCAATTTCACTACCAATACGTCAATTAAAAAAACGAAACCGCCAAATATGGCCAAAAAGGTAAATAAGATTGCAAAAGGTAGCGTCCACCAAATTGTTTCTGGGGAACATTCAATCCCCGGTGGGCACTTAGTAAGCGTTACATCAATGACGAAAATCAACCCGAATAAAGCTGCTATCACTCCGGTAACAAAAGAAAATTTGAGGCTTTTTCTTCTTCTGAGGTACCTGGTTTCAGTTCTGCTTAACAATTTCATTTTAGCTTTTGTTTATCCTGCCTGGCCTTGAAACTCTTTGATGAAACAAGATGGTATTGTTGTAAAAAAGAAAAGGCGCAGGAACTCTTCCTGCGCCTTCAAATTTACTCAATAAAGTGAATTAGTATTTTACGGAGGGTCATTAATCAAATTGTGCAACGCGGATCAGTTCACTCTTTCCGGAGCTTACACATGCGGAATATTCAGCCATGATCTCATCGGCTTTTTCCTTGCTGCCGCAAACATCAATCAGAGCTGTTCGCCATTTTATGTTACCTGGACTGATATCCCAGTTGAGGTCTTCCACACCATCCTGTAAGTCCCAAATGATCATTAGGTCGTATTCTCCGGTTTCCATAACTGCTGTCATGGAAGGCATAGGGGTACCTGCTTTTTTGGCAGCTTTACGATAATAATCGTTAATAATGCCCATGGCTTCTCCCATTTTGCCGCTGTGATAATCGATATAAACTACTCTTTTCCATTCAGGGTTTTCGTACTTTTTAGCCTTCGGAGCTTCTTCCTGAGCTTGTAGGTTGATTGAACAAATCAGCAAAAAGGCAAACGTTGCCATCAGTGAAATCATGGTTTTCATACTAATAGAATTTAAGTGTTAAAAAATGAAGTGTACAAAGACAGGGAGGAAGGCCTTTATTACCTTTTTCAAAGAGATTGCAAGGTCGTTTTGTACTGTTTGAGCCGAAAAGGGGAGGTCGTTTGATTTGTCTGCTGTAAAATTGCGAGGTTGAAACCGAGGAAAAAAGGGTAGAAATACGTGTTTTTAAGGGTTACAGCCTCATTCTTGAGTTATTTGGAGAAAATCGATTCAGATTCCAGACCTTCAAAAAGTTTGAAATGAAGGAAAATCTGTACATTTATCCCATCACCAAAACCTCTTGCGAAATGCTAAAAAAGATTGCTCTTCCACTTTATTTATTAAGTATATTTTTACTTATAAGCGCCTGTCAAAACAATGAAGATTCCACTGTTGATTTAGCTTTTGAAAATGATACAGGAGCATTTGAATTCAGGTCCTCCGATAAAAACCTCGTCGAGGCTTTTGATTGGGCGAATGAACAAGCTATGAGTTATGTTCATGATGGAGAGGATCCTGTGGGGAAATGGTATGAAGCCGCTTTACCTAACCGGCAGGCCTTTTGTATGCGTGATGTGGCACATCAGCTGACCGGCGCCAATGTGCTTGGACTTTATGAACATAATGCAAATATGTTGTATAAATTCGCAAGCAACATTTCCGAGTCCAAAGACTGGTGTTCCTACTGGGAGATCAATAAGGATGATGTGCCGGCGCCGGTGGATTACCGTAATGACAAAGAATTCTGGTATAACCTGCCTGCCAATTTTGATATTCTTCAGGCTGCCTACAACCACTACTTGTGGACAGGTGAAAAACAGATGGTCGAGGATCCGGTTTTCTTAAATTTCTATGAAAAAACACTGACAGATTACATTGATCGCTGGGATCTTTCTTTGGATAAAGTTTATACTCGCAAGCGATTTATGAATATGGTAGAGAATGTAGATTCCAATGATTACTTCCATGTGTGTCGTGGTATTCCCGGTTATGATGAAGGCCAGGGAGGTCGAATGACCATGGGGCTGGATCAGCTGGTAATCATGGCTGCGGCTTTTCGTTCGGCTGCAGCGATAGCTCAGATAAGTGGCGATAATGAAAAGTTCAATGACTATTCAGAACAATACAACGCCATAAAAACCTTTATCGATGAACAATGGTGGGATGAAGAACGGCAGTCTTTCAAAACCTTTTTAATGGACGACGGGACCTTCAAGTTTGCAGAGAATAAATCTGTTTTGTTTTACCAACTGACAGAAGATTCTTTAAAATGGCAACCTACTCTTCAAGACCTCCAACAAAAAGTCCGGGAGGTCAATATTGAAACTGCTTCCCATTTACCGGAGGTCTTTTTCCAGTATGGCGAACATGAAGCAGCTTATGAGACCCTTTTGTATTTGTGTGATGAAAATACTGAGAGAAGGGAATATCCTGAGGTTTCCTTTTCTGTGGTAGGGTCAATCGCCACAGGTTTGATGGGTATAAGGCCAAATGTGCGGACAAACAGTATTATGACTGTCTCCAGGTTAAGCGATAATGATGCCTGGGTGGAACTTCAAAATGTTCCTGTATTTCAAAATAAGGTGAATCTCCACCATGCGGGTTTATCTAAATCCATACTAACTAATAAGGAGGGAGAGGTATTTACCTGGAATGCCTTTTTCTTGGGACGGCATAAAACGATCAATGTGGATGGTGAACCCCAAAGAGTGCTTTTTGGGAATGAAATTTCCGGCCAGAAAACGACTGGTGTTGAAGTTACGGTCCAACCGGGGCAAACGGTTGTGGTAGAGGTGGTAGAAGAGGCAGTGAGCATTGAGCAATAAAAGGAGAGAATTGATGGGAGCCCATTCCGGGTAACCAGCTCACCGGGCATTAATTTGCCTGGCTCATTTATCTGACTATTAAAAAACTAATTCAAAAAATAGGTACTATGAAAATTGGAATTAAAATATTGGGTGTTGTTGTGCTGTGGTTAACTTCAACAATTTGGCTATTCTCTCAACAATACACTTTAACCTCCCCTTCCGGAAACATCTCTGCCACCATCAATGTGGAAGAAAGCATTTCCCTGTCGGCTACCTTGAAAGGTAAAGACTTGTTCACCCTGGACAATCTGGCTATGGAAGTTGCCGAAGATTCCAAGCTCTTTCAGGTGGGAAAAATCAAAAAGGAACACCGGGAAACTATTGAAGCGATGTACAAACCGATTGTACCTATCAAAACCGCTGAGGTCTCTGATAAGTGTAATTTACTCAGACTGGAATTCAAAAAACATGCGATTGAATTCAGAGCTTATGATGAAGGTATTGCCTATCGCTTTGTTGGTGATTTGGACAAAGAGGTTACGGTCAAAGGTGAATCAATGGCTATAAACTTTGCTGATGGGACAATGGTTTGGTTCCCGGAAGAAGAAAGCCATTTTTCTCATAATGAAAGATATTACAAGCATGAGAAAGCCGAATCTTTTTCACCGGGGCAGTTTTGCAGTTTATCCATGCTGGCGGTGCCCAATGGGGTTAATGTTTTG
>QQUB01000043.1 GCA_008501835.1 Bacteroidota bacterium | reverse complement strand
AGAAATGATCTTGAACTCTGATAATTTATTGCCGATAGCTTTCCATCCTTTGATATCCATGAATTCGTTGAAGTCCAGTTCTGCCTCCTGTTTCTTATTCTTGGATTTATAGCCATAGATGATTTTTGCTTCCGGATGAGTAGAGGCATAATACAGCTTAGTCCCTTTTTCTTCCGTAAGGAAATTATACCGTTGATTATGTTTAGAGGTTTCAACGACAAATCGTTTGACCATAGTCCATCCTTTTCCACCTTCGTGATACACTACATTGATCGGTTTTTTCGGATTGAACTTGCTGATCTCGGCCAGATCTGCGGTATCGAACTTTTTGTTGATCTCCAGATCACATACTTCATAAGAACCGTCTTTGTAAAGGGCCAGAACCTGATCACCTGTATCAAATTCGCCTAAGAAAATTCCGCGTTCTTCCGTATTGATGCGGCCACTTACTTCATCCATCCAAACCTTCAAGGCGCCTAAAGTGGATTTACCGACTTCTTTCAGGTTTATTTTCCGTACAGGGTAACGGGTTAGGATATTTCCTCCCGAGCCACGGCCTTTGATATCCAGGGTTCCAAAATCAAAATCGAATAATTTTTTCCGGGCCGTACTTGCCTGCGTGAGTTGCACAGCCACTACCTCGGCCTCCCCATTAGGGTTGGCAGAAAAATATAAAATCTTAGAATTTTTTTCTCCTTTGGTCAGGTCATATTCCCTGTCGCGGGTGATGGCTGTGACATTAAACCTCTTGGCCATGGCCCGTCCGGTTTTTCCATCCAGGTACACCAGGTTGTAGGTGGTCCGGTCATCTCCTTTTTTCCAGACAGCTACGTGGATAATATTTTTACCCACAAAAACTTTATCAGCAATCCTGGAAACCTGGAACTTACCATCTTTTCGGAATACAATGATATCATCAATATCTGAACAGTCGCAGATGAATTCATCCTTTTTCATACCAAAGCCTATAAACCCTTCTTTGAAATTGGCGTATAGTTTGGCATTATTGACGACAACCTGAGTAGGTTTGATATTGTCAAAGGAAGTAATCTCTGTACGACGCTCCTTGCCTTTGCCGAATTTATCCAAGAGATTTTGATAGAAATCAATGGTGTATTCTGTAAGATTGGCTAGGTGATGTTTTACCACTTCAAGTGCTTCTTCCAGTTTGGCGATCTGTTCATCTGCCTTGAAGGAATTGAATTTGGAGATCCGCTTGATCTTGATCTCTGTTAGGCGAATGATATCTTCTTCCGTCACATCTCTCAACAATCGGATTCGGGTATCATCAGCTTTCGGTTCTTCCGAAGGGCCCACCACATATTTCTTCAATCCTGCATCAATGGTTTCAATGACAGCTTCCCATGTTTCACATTCCTCGATATCGCGGTAAATGCGGTTTTCGATGAATATTTTTTCAAGGCTGGCAAAGTGCAGTTTTTCCTCCAGCGCATTTTTTTCAATCTCCAGTTCCCTTCGCAGTAATTCGCGGGTATTGAAGGTCGCGACCTTCAGGATCTCTTCGACGGTAACAAAATGAGGTTTATTATCGATGACGATACATGCATTAGGAGCGATGGAAACCTCACAGTTGGTGAATGCATACAAGGCATCCATCGTAATATCGGGGGAAATTCCTGAACCAAGTTCAATCAGCACCTCAACATCCTTTGCAGTATTGTCGATGACCTTTTTGATCTTGATTTTACCTTTGTCATTGGCTTTGATGATACTGTCAATAAGAGAAGTGGTGGTCACACCATAAGGCAATTCCCGGACGGCGATCAGGTTCTTATCAACGATTTCCATCCTGGCCCTGACTTTTACACGGCCACCTCGTTTTCCACTATTATAATCGGCAACATCAATTAGCCCCCCGGTTTGAAAATCGGGATAGATCTTAACTCTTTTGTCCTGAAGGATCTTGATGGATGCCTTGATCAGTTCGATGAAGTTATGTGGTAAAATCCTTGTCGACAATCCTACCGCGATCCCTTCTACGCCTTGTGAAAGCAGCAAAGGGAATTTCATGGGCAGGGTAACCGGTTCTTTTTTACGTCCGTCATAGGAGAGTTGCCACTCCGTTGTTTGAGCGTTGAAAGCTACGGCAAGTGCAAATTTGGATAGGCGGGCTTCAATATAACGAGGGGCTGCAGCACGGTCACCGGTGCGGGTATCTCCCCAGTTTCCCTGGCAGTCGATGAGCAGATCTTTTTGTCCCAGGTTGACAAGGGCATCCCCGATGGCTGCATCTCCGTGCGGGTGGTATTGCATGGTATTACCGATGATGTTGGCAACCTTGTGGTAACGGCCATCATCCTTTTCCTTCATGGCATGAAGTATCCTTCGCTGAACGGGCTTTAATCCGTCCTCGATATAAGGAACTGCCCTTTCCAGGATTACATACGATGCGTAATCGAGAAAGTAGTCTTCGTACATGCCTTTAAGTGAAATGATCCTTTCCTGACCATTGCCATTCCCATCAGGCTGGGTTAATTCATTCTGCTCGTTCATCTATCCTAAATTTGTCAAAATACTAGTGAGCAAAAATAAAAAAAATGCCCGAATTTTTATAAACTTTTTGTTTTTTTATCGAAAATATTTTGTTTTAAATTGTTGATTGTTAGTTGCTGATTACAGCCCCGACACTATGTGTACGGGATGTCGCTACGCTCCAGTTGGTGGTTAATGAATTAAGTGATTGCCAGACTAGTCGTTTCAGACTCGCAAGCTCGTGGTTTCAGCAGTTTCAGATTGTTCCATGGGGCGTTTTTTATCAATAGAACCTTTGGTGGTGAAGGTCCACATGTTTCTCGTTCGGGGTTTTTCTACGAACAATTTGGACAATCTTAAACCTCTAATACAGCATGAAACTCTATCAAACAAAAAATGTAGACAGAATTGCTTTAAACTATAAAATTACTTTAACCACAGGGAACACAAAGAAGGCACAGAGTATACAGAGGTCTACTTGAAACTACATGAAACAACTTGAAACAATCTGAAACCCTTTGAACCTTTTGAACCCCTGAAACATCTCAATTCACAAAAACAAATTAGTCCCTCCTCTAATTCTTTTCGTAGAATTTTCGTCCAGCCTTGCCGAGAGAATTGGCATTTATTGGGGTTTTCTAACAGTTTTCCATCAAAATTATTGAAACTCCTTAATTCGTAACAACCAAATTTTAGAACATATGAAATTGATGACCATTTATCAGGGCGATAACAAAATAGAATTGCACAACTCAATTCTGGGAAAGGAAACGGTATATGTAAATAATGAGGAAGTCTCTTCCAAATATTCTTTTTGGGGTACCAGTCATGTATTTGATGTTTTGGAAGATAGTGAATGGGTTGAGTATGAGCTCGTTACCGGGCTGGGCATGTATGGAGTAACCATTGATCTGTACAGAGAAGGTTATGCGATTATTGAGTCTTCCTCTGGGTGCAGGAGTGGGATCTGATGTCAGAATGCTAAAATGCTTCAATGTCAGGGAATAAGGATTCATTGTATATTAGCAGATCTTTAGCCATTTACTCAAAAGCCGTACACGCCGAATTCATTCGGCGAGTAAAAAATTGACAAAAAATGATTTTGAATGAAAAAGACTTAAGTTCAACTTAGCATTTCATAATAATATCATAAAAGCACCATAAAATCATTATGCATCCTGACCTCAGAGCACTTATTGACCAATACAAAAGCCTTCAGGAGGTAAAAAAGCATCTGGAGGAACTGGTGTCACAACAACAGGAACAACAACAGTTGCTGGATGCACTTCTGCCATGGGTCAGGGAAAAGGAATTAATCCTTGAAAACAGTGCAACCCTGTTCAAAAAAATTTTCGGGAAAAAAGAAGCTGAACTTAACAGGATCAGGGATGAACACCACAGAATGAGCTTACGTGCTAAAGCACTCGAAGAGAAAATAGCTCTGTTGGAGTACGAAAAAAATGTGCTGAAGGAAAAACTGGTTCAGGTCCCTTCCGTGAAATATAAGATTGCCAAAATTGTGGACTATGCGGAACTCGGCGTTTTGGATGAGGAATCCCAATTACTCATTCAGGGCATTCGTCAGTTGAACGAATTTTCCCATCAAAACCAGGAGGTCCGAAAGCAAGTTACAGAAGCATTGAATACTGGAAGGGAGGCTATACAGACCTTAGCCAGGATAATTCAGATTCTTAAGTCGAGTAATGATCCCAATCGGGTTGATCCCTTTCTGTTGATGATGAATTATGATTTATATTCGGCTTCGGCTTTCAGACGCAAGGCATTGGAACTGGTTCCGGGTTTGTCTAAAACGGTTCAACTTTGGGATGATCAAATTGATGTCATAGCTTATCACCCTAAACCTGACGGGGCACTTTCAGAAATATATAATGAATCTTTTTTCAAGAGTGTAATTGGCCGTAATTTCTCAGAAAATATGCCATTTGATGGCATGAAAAGGTTAGAAAACAACGTCATTTATGATTTTCAAAAAAGAATGAAGGCCTTAAATAAATCCCTGAAAAGTTTACAGGATGAAAAACTGACTTTCGACCAGAGGTTACATGAATTGTTGCTTGGTCATTTATAGACCCTTCTTTACCTGAGAAATACTATTTTTTCGAAAAATAGTATTTCTTGGAAAAACCTTATTTTTGCAGGCACCACATCATTGATTGATTTAATCACCTGACAAAATAATGTCTATGAAATCCACCAGGATCATAGCTGCCTCCTGGCTGCTTTTTTGCTCGACCTTCATTTTCGCTCAAAGTTCGGATCCGGAGTTTACGCCTTCCACCGAAAAGAGAACTTACTTCACAAAAAAAGTTGAAGGACCACCTCCCGTCATTGACGGTTTTTTAGATGAGCAGGTTTGGGAAACCGTTGAATGGTCCACTGGTTTTACTCAAAGTATGCCATACGATGGTGCTGAACCTACCAATGAAACTTCCTTTAAGATTCTTTATGATGATAAAAACCTTTACATAGGATATCGATGTCATGATGAAGAACCGGACAAGATCGTCAAAAGGATGTCCCGACGGGATGGGTTTGACGGTGATTGGGTAGAAATTAATATTGACAGTTATTTTGATAAACGGACTGCCTTTTCTTTTACCTCGTCTGTTTCGGGAGTTAAAGGGGATGAGTTTGTTTCCAATGATGGAAATAATTGGGATACCAGCTGGAATCCGATCTGGCATTTAAAAACCAGTGTGGACAGTGCAGGCTGGATTGCTGAAGTAGCTATTCCTTTATCTCAACTCCGTTTTTCGGGAGATGAAGAACAAACCTGGGGGATACAGTTCACCCGCCGGGATTTCAGGAATGAGAGCCGGTCGCTCTGGCAGTACCTTCCACGTAATTCCGGCCGCTGGGTTAGTGGTTTTGGTGAACTCAAAGGCATCAACAATATCAAACCTAAAAAACAGGTGGAGATCCAGCCATATGTGTTGGGACAGTTCGAAACTTTTGAAAAGGTCGAGTCCAATCCATTTGCAACCGGCACGGACACTAAATTATCTGCCGGTGTTGACGGGAAGGTCGGGATAACGAATGACCTTA
>QQUB01000078.1 GCA_008501835.1 Bacteroidota bacterium | reverse complement strand
AATACGAGTTCCACTTTCTTACCTTCGAATAATACTTTTTGACTGGCCTGGGTGAGTTTTACAACGTTGTTTTGGTCGGCAGCAATCTCCAGGTATCCCAGGTTTAGCATTTGTAACAGATAACTTTGCCATTGAGGGTAGGGAATTTCCCTGCCGGCTCCATAAGTCTTGATCTGGTTGTACCCTCTTTGAAAAATTTCTTTCTTACCACTTCCTCTTAATACATCAATAAGCATTCCCATACCTACCTTTTCCTTAAGGCGGTAGACTGCAGAAAGTGCCTTTTGCGTCACTTCGGTACCGTCAATTTTTTGAGGAGGATTCTTGCATACATCACAATTTCCGCAATCCTCGGAGAGGTTTTCATTGAAATAATTCAAAAGGATCCTCCTCCGGCAGGCAGGAGCTTCTGCATATTGACGCATCCTGTCCAGTTTGGCTAACTGGATTTCTTCATTGGTGCTTGCATTATTGGTAATGATCTCCTGAAGCATCATTACATCGGCATAACTGTAAAACAGCAATGCATGGGCGTCTGTGCCATCCCTTCCGCACCGGCCGATTTCCTGGTAATAACCTTCCAGGTTTTTTGGCATATTGTAATGAATGATCCATCGTACATTGGATTTATCAATACCCATTCCAAAAGCAATGGTGGCACAAATTACCGGGGTATCATCTTTTATGAAGTTCTCCTGGACCTTTGTTCTTTCCGCAGAACTCAGACCTGCATGATAAGGAGCAGCATTGACGCCCTCCTCTTGAAGTTTCATCGCAAGGTTTTCTGTGCTTTTTCTGCTCAGACAATAAATAATGCCTGATTCGCCGGGTTTTTCTTTTATAAACCTGATGATCTGTTGTCTTTTCTGCTGTCCGGGACGAACTTCAAGGCTGATATTCGGACGATCAAAGGAGGCAATGAATTGCTCAGCATGGGGAATTGCCAGGAGTTGGAGGATATCCTTTCTGGTGATCTTGTCTGCTGTAGCCGTCAACGCAAGCACCGGAATGTCTGGAAATTGTCTTTTGATGAAATTCAACAGGGTATAATCCGGACGAAAATCATGACCCCAGGACGAAATACAATGTGCCTCATCAATGGCGAATAGGTTGATTTTTACCCGGCTAAGCAAAGCATTCATATCCGGAGTGATCATCTTTTCCGGAGAGACGTACAATAAATCGAGGTTGCCATTAAAGAAATCATCTTCTATTGCTCTTTGTTCCGGAATGCCCAGCGAACTGTTGAGAAAGGCTGCTTTCACCCCATTGGCACGCAATCCATCCACCTGATTTTTCATAAGAGAAATTAAGGGAGAAACCACGATACCCGTACCGGGTAGACCTATGGAGGGTATTTGGTAACAGATTGATTTTCCACCTCCTGTGGGCATGAGTACCAGCGAATCTTTTCCTGCATAAACAGTGTCGATGATCTGTTTTTGCATTGGCCTGAACTCATCGTACCCGAAGAATTTCTTTAATATTTCCTTTGGAGGTGTTTGCATGCAATTTTTGTTTTCTGCACAAATATAAAAGGGATGCCACGGACTATCCGAATATTAGCCGTTTAATGTCGTTTATAAACGGATTTAAACGGGTAATAATCATTTTTGATTACCTTTCTGTTCAGGAGATTTGATCAAAAAATGCAGATAAATGAAAGCAAGGCGTTACTTTTTGGAAATTCCGATCCTGGTATTGATGGGTGTATTTTTTTTCAGTTGCAATCAGGTAAAGGAAACCATCCCTCCACAAGATGATATTATTTGGTTTAAACAACCAGCTGAAAACTGGAATGAAGCCTTGCCTTTGGGAAATGGCAGACTAGGGGCCATGGTTTTTGGCAACCCGTCTGTCGAAAGAATACAGCTAAATGATGACTCCTTATGGCCGGCGAACCTGGGGTGGGTTGAGCCATCAGGTACCAAGGAGGATCTTGACCAACTCAGACAGTTATTATTTGAAAATAAACACACCGAAGCAGATGCATTATTTGTTGAAAAATTTTCAAGAAAAAGTGTGTTGCGGTCGCATCAGACCTTAGGTGATCTACACATTGAACTGGGCCATGAAAATATTACGGAATATCGTCGTGAATTAAACCTGTCCAGAGCAATGGTTTCAGTTTCCTACAAAGCTCATGGAGAGTTAGTGACGCAAAAAGTATTCGTGAGTCATCCGCATCAGGCAATTTTTGTGGAATTAACCTCTGAAGCGGAGCATGGTTTAAACGGTAAGGTTCGTTTGTCGCGCCCGGAAGACGAAGGCTTTCCAACGGCTGAGATAAACGTTACTGATGAAGGCCATTTGGCAATGGAGGGAATGGTTACCCAACGAGCAGGTAGATTTGACTCGAGCCCTGCTCCGATACTTGAAGGAGTACGATTTGCAACCCAATTAAAAATTGACCATGAAGGGGGAGAAGTATTAGCCGGAAAAGATTTTCTGGAACTCAAAAATGTAGAGAAAGCCGTCTTTATTTTAGTTTCAAATTCCTCTTTTTACCAGGAAGATTTTAAGGATAAAAACCATAGAGACATGGAAGTTTTATCAGGAAAAGACCTGGATAAATTACTGGAAGGTCATATTTCTGATTACCAGCTGTTGTATAACAGGGTCAAATTGGACCTGGGCGGAGTGGAGCTGGATAGTATCCCAACAGATGAAAGGTTGGCAAGGGTTAAAGAGGACTCGATCGATTTGGGTCTGGAGGCCTTACTGTTCCAGTTTGGTCGTTATTTACTGATTGCTTCCTCCCGGCAAAATACAAACCCTGCCAATCTGCAGGGACTCTGGAATGAGCACATTGCCGCGCCCTGGAATGCAGATTATCACCTGAACATCAATTTGCAAATGAACTATTGGCCGGCAAATCTCACTAATCTGGATGAGCTAAACATGCCACTGTTTGATTACATTGACAAGCTCGTGGAAAACGGAAAGGTAACAGCTGAACAGAACTTTGGATGTAGAGGATCTTTCTTTCCTCATGCAACGGACCTATGGGCTCCGACCTGGTTAAGAGCGCCAACTGCTTATTGGGGATGTTCGGTTGGTGCAGGAGGTTGGATGATGCAGCATTACTGGAGGCATTTCGAATTTACAGGTGATACTACTTTTCTCAGAAAACGTGCTTTTCCCGCCATCATGGAAGTAGCCGCTTTTTACAGTGATTGGCTTATTGAGGACCCAAGGGATGGCCTTTTGATTTCTGCACCTTCCACCTCTCCGGAAAACAGGTTTGTTGACGAAACTGGTGCTTCGGTAGCCACTTGTCTTGGAAGTGCCATGGATCAACAGGTAATTGCTGAAGTTTTTGATAATTACATCCTAGCTTGTAGTGTTTTGGATATCAATAATTCCTTATTGGATACCATCTTGGTCCAACGCCAAAAATTGCGTCCGGGGTTTGTAATGGGGGAGGACGGTAGAATTTTGGAATGGGACCGTGAATATCAAGAGCCGGAACCCGGCCACAGGCATATGTCCCACCTTTATGGTTTTCACCCGGGGACAAGTGTCTGGAAAGACCGCGATGCTGAAACATTCGAAGCAGTCCGGAAAACACTGGATTACCGATTGGCCAATGGAGGAGCTGGCACCGGGTGGAGCCGGGCCTGGCTGATCAATTGCAGTGCAAGGTTACTTGACGGAGAAATGGCGCATGAACATATTCAGTTGTTGTTGCAAAAATCTATAATGGACAATTTGTTTGATTCACATCCGCCTTTTCAGATTGATGGGAATTTTGGATATACCTCTGGAGTTGCCGAAATGCTGCTTCAATCCCATGAAGGGGGTAAACTGAGAGTTTTGCCGGCATTACCCGCCCAATGGGAAGAGGGCTCCGTGGAAGGTTTAAGGGCAAGAGGCGACCTGACTGTTGATCTGTATTGGAAAAAAGATGCACTTAAGGTGGTACTTCATCCGGGTATTTCTCAAAATATTACGTTGGTATTTAATAACCTGGAAATCCCTTATGAATTGGAGGCAGGAGGGAAAACGGTTATTAATTTATAAAACCAGGCGGTTTGAGCCTGAGAAACCTAGGCTGATTTATCAAATTATTATTAAAAAACGTTCAATTTAATTCAAACGCTTATTCAAGTATATTCTTAATAACCTGCTCAATCTCCGAATACTCTGTCGATTCGACAAACCCTATCGATAAGGTTTCAACTGTAGTTAAAAATTTCTCCGTTTTTTCTACCCCGTTTTGCCGTCCAAAACCCAGCACTGTCATATATGGCCGCCAGACATAATCGTCTGGAATTTTATCATCTTCATGATGAAGCACATACAACACTCGAGGTGAATGTTGATCACCAAATGCCATCCACTCTGGTGCAGGTAAGTCTCCAACCTGAGGTTCTGTGATCAGGTGCATGACGGAATCGGCAGAGGCATACCAGAAATCTGTGGAATCCATTGTGCCTCCTGGTACTCCCTCATATTGCACCCAATATTTATAGCCAGAGCTGACTCTACTCATCGTAAAGTCACAACGATCAGGAAAAAAATCCCACTGTCCCTGCCATTGATCATTATCTGAAGTGAAAGTGATCCGGACATGTTGTTCAGACTCAATATCCACTACAGAACTCGAAGGATCTGTTTTGGCGTTCATAGCATGGAAGTAACTACCGTCCTGGCGATGAATAGCATTGGGGAAACCGCGGTATTCACCTTTCCAGCCCGACCCTTCCTCATTGTGAAATCCTATCCAGTCCACACTATCCTTGTCAATCATACCCGACAATCCTCCGCCTTGCTTTTCAAGGTAATAAGTGGCGATAGGGGTAGTGATGATGTAAACCGGGCCTCCACCTGCAGATTCATCTGTGCCATTGGCAAGGAAAACCTGCTGAGCAACTTGTTCAGTACATGAGCTGAACCAAGTTAAAAGCAAAAGCAATGGAATCAGTTTTTTCAGATACATGGTAATTTTTTATGGTCAGGCAATAGAAGGCCCTTTTTTGGCACTACGCCTCAACAAGAAGCCTATAGTGAAAATAATCAGTGCACAAATCACAAAAATCATTCTTCCCCAAGGTGGGTTGGGTATCAATGCCATCAACAAAATACCTGTGCTCATAATGATTACCATGGCTCCCAGTTTATCTCTTTGTTTTCGGTCCACTTCGTCTTGAAGGTCATCTGCAATAAATGGTCTTTGCAAATCCTCGAAAAAGCGATCTGTCTCCACTTTATTTTTATCCTTCGCTTCTTTATAAAATAAGGAGGTTGCCCAGAAAAAACTGCAGGTAATAAATACATGGCCAGCCACAGTTAGAATAATATTCATGTCAACAATTTCCCGGCTGGTAAGTGACTCGATACCAAACATGGAAACAAAAACCTCCGGAGTGACTACATTATCAACTAACCATGAAACTATCAGACCTACCACAATAGTTGCCCAGGGCGCCCATTGAGGTGTTTTTTTAACTAAAATGCCCATTAATAATGGCACCATCATGGGGACCTGGACCATGGTAGAAACCCTCATCATAAGCTCATATAAACTGAGCTATTTAAGTGATGCGAAATAAAAAGCAACACTAATTACCC
>QQUB01000871.1 GCA_008501835.1 Bacteroidota bacterium | reverse complement strand
AGCCTGTCGTCGTTGGGGCCACGTAACGGATTATCCGGCTGAAAATAAATATGATCCCTCACAAAAATTATATCACCTGCCTGAAATTCAGGATTCGTGCCGCCGGAAACATTGGAAATGATAATACGCTGAATGCCGAGAAACTTAAGTACTCTTACCGGAAAAGTTACCTCCTCCATACTGTAACCTTCATAGTAGTGAAACCGGCCAGCCATGGCCACTACAGGAATTCCGTCCAGATGTCCGAAAACAAGCTTGCCGGCATGACTTTCCACTGTCGAAACGGGGAAGTGAGGGATATCGGCATAATCAATGGAAATAACCTCTTCGATTTCATCAGCCAGATCACCCAGACCTGTACCCAGAATGATGCCAAACTGGGGTTGAAAAGAAGTTTGCGTTTTGATGAAAGACAGGGCTTCCTGTATTTTGTCGTATAGCATGAGGTCTGGTTGCTGGTTGCTGGTTGGAAGAAAAAACTAGTAACCAGAGTTAATCCACAATAATTGTCGTACGGTCGAGCTCCTGCTGCTTGATGTTATCAGGCAGATCGCGGAATTCGTATTCCTGGTTTCTGAGTTTTGGTGTGAAACCGGCACCGCGAATAGCTTCCTGGATACCATTGGCAGTGAAACGGTGGTTCGCTCCTGCGGCAGAAACTACATTCTCTTCGATCATAATACTTCCGAAATCATTAGCACCGGAATGCAGGCAAACCTGTCCGACTTTTTTACCGACAGTTAGCCATGAAGCCTGATGGTTGACAACATTTGGCAGCATAATCCTTCCCATGGCGAGCATGCGCACGTATTCGTTACCCGTAACGGTATTTCTGGCTCTTTTGATCTTTTTCAGAATAGTATCCATATCCTGAAATGGCCATCCGATATAGGCGAGGAATCCTTTGGCATCTTCAGGTTTTTCGGCCTGAACTTCTCTTAATGCAACGAGGTGTTCCATGCGTTCCAGGTTGGTCTCAATATGACCGAACATCATAGTGGCTGAGGTGGTGATGCGCAATTGATGTGCAGCCCTCATCACGTCGAGCCATTCCTGACCACCGCATTTTCCTTTGGAAATAAGCCTGCGAACACGGTCACTCAAAATCTCAGCTCCCGCTCCAGGCAAACTATCGAGTCCCGACTCTTTCAAAGCTTTCAGCACTTCTGTGTGAGAAGCCTGCTCCAGTTTGGCGATATGCGCTATTTCCGGTGGTCCGAGGGCATGTAACTTCAGGTTAGGGTACAGCTCCTTTAATTCTTTGAAGAGCTTAGTATAATATTCGAGCCCCAAATCCGGATGGTGGCCACCTTGAAGCAGCAATTGTTCCCCGCCAAAGGCAAAGGTCTCTTCTATCTTTTGTTTGTATTCTTCAATAGAGGTGATGTAGGCTTCTTCGTGACCGGGTCTGCGGTAGAAATTGCAGAATTTACAATTCGCAATACAGACATTGGTCGTATTGGAATTCCGGTCGATGATCCAGGTGACGATGTTGCCCGGAACATGATGTTTTCTCAACTCGTTACCGACATAAGCCAGTTCGGCGGTTGAGGCATTTTCAAAGAGGAAAACTCCTTCTTCAGCAGTAAGGAATTCAAGATTGAGTGCTCTGTGTAATAAATCATCTGTTCTCATAACACAAAGGTAATTATTTATGGTGGTTATCGAACAAAAGTGGATTGATAACGCTGTTAATGAATCAGATTGTTCTATTAATAAACAGCATGAAAAGAGAGAGGTTTAATGTCGATTGGTTTAACCGCAAGTGGAACGCAGGGACATCCCGAACGAGATTTAATCTCAAGTGCACACGAAGTGTCAGGGGTGCGCTAAGAATGCGCAAAGGTCGCAAGGATTAAAAAGGAAATTTGTCTTTGCGTACTTTGCGAAAACCTTGCGCACTTTGCGGTTAATAAATTACAACAAAGTCACCGAATCCTCAGAAATGTGAATGGTTTTCAGTGCAGTGGTCCTGTCCTTGATGTCAATAGCGCTATTCTCCAGCCTCAAAACTCCTCTCGGGCAAACCGCCGAGCAGATACCACAGCCCACGCATGAAGCCCTGACAATATTTTGACCTTTCTGAGCATACGCACGAACATCAATGCCCATTTCACAATAAGTGGAACAGTTGCCACAGGAAATACACTGACCTCCATTAGTCGTGATCCTGAATCTTGAGAAAAACCGTTGTTGCAATCCTAAAATTGCAGCCATCGGACAACCAAATCTGCACCAGACCCTGCTTCCCATAATTGGGTAAAACCCTACACCGATCACTCCGGAAAAAGCGGATCCGATCAGGAATCCATAAACCGAACGCAACTTGCCTGCATCAATGAAGAATAAATTCTTCTTATCGAGGCTGAACATGACAACAGAAGCAATGATCAAAAGACCTGTGATGGCAAAAGTGATGACCTTAGCTTTTTTATCCATGTTCCTGAAATAATTCGGACGCAACAATAACAGTCCTGCAATTCCTCCGAAAATCACTATGACAATTCCTGTAAAAATTGGCTTGGTTACCCAATACTTTTGCTGACTGCCATGGAAAAAACTGAATAATACTGCGGCGGTCATAATGGTTGAAAATACCAGAACAAGGTGAATCATCCACCGTTCAATTTTCCAGGCTCTGACTGATTTATCGGATAGATGTCGAAATGGATCTCCGGCTGTTTCTGCCAGTCCGCCACAACCGCAAACCCATGAACAATACCAGCGCTTGCCATAAAAGTAAGTCAGGATAGGGGAGATCAGCAGGAACATGGCAATGCCAAATACCAACATGAACAATCCCAATGCGCCACTGGCCGATAACTGTTTGATGTGCCAGCCATCAAAGAAATAGTAGTTCAGGGGCCACATGTTCGCAAAGTTGTAATAAGGTTTGTTGAGTGCCTGTAAAACTTCTGGTAGCAAAAAGGCAATACCTAACTGGAAGAACATCACTGAGATCGTTCGGATCACCTGATATTTATTATGCCGGTATTTTAAGATGAATTTGTAACCAAGCGCAAGAATGGCTACAGTGTACAAGGTCCCGTAAACGAACCATTGGCTGGCCGCATTGCCATTGAGAGATTTACTCAATGGGTCGAAGAAAGCAACAATGCCGGTATTAGCAGCGCCGTCTTTGCCTAGTCCTAGTAATTCCGGGAACCAGTATAAAAGAATATAAAAACCAGTCAGCAGAATTCCGGTGATCCATCCGATCAGCCCCCGGTTGGAAATGGATTTGAACCAAACGCCATTATTCTTAATACCTTCGGGGTGTTTTAAGTATAAGGCACGGGCGTAAATTACTGTCCCGACGATCATAAAAAGTATGGAAGCTGTCAGGAAGGCCGTTTTTGAAGGAAGGTTGATGCCGGCCATGGTGACAAAGAGAATCAGCAATCCAAAGACTCCTATCCCAATACCTGCTTTTTCACCAAGGCCCATACCATGCGGATGTGGTGTTGCTATGGATAAACTATTGTTGACTTTATTTGAAGACATGTTCTTTTTTTGAATTGATTAAACGTACCGACCGAATTCATTCGGTCGTTTGGTGGCCGAATCAATTCGGCCAGTACCGATTAAAATCCCAGAAATTGCAATACTGCACTGGCGCTCCTTTTTTGCTTAAGCTCCAGGCTATTCCCGGTTTGCTGTTGATAAATGTACAGTAGCTCCCGTTCATACTCTTCAAAAAACTCCGGGTCGAAATTGGCAAGGCTAAGGTTTTTAAGCACTTCCTCCAGATGGGTTTGTTCCTTGATCCATTTTTCACAAACTTCATGACGATACCTTATGCCCATCAGGTTAAAACCGATGACATGCATGCCTTCTTTTTCATAAACAATACGAATGCTCTTTTTCCCGGATGGATGCTGCCAGAAAAGGGAACCATGATTGTCCGGCAAGCGTGTGTCGACCGTTCCATAAACCTGATATTCTATGTCCATGAATTTGGCTGAATTAAACCAGATGCCTGGATCGTAGGACGTTTTATTTCCGCAAATGGTATGTGCCACGGTTTCTCCCATCATTCTTCCGGTGTACCATACAGCTTCAATTGGGCGTCTTCCGGGTCGTGGATTGCTTTGTTGAGAACAATCTCCAATAGCATATATATCAGCAATATTGGTTTCCAGAAGTTCATTGACCACAATGCCTCTCTGTGTATCAATGCCACTGCTTTCAAGAAAATGGATATTTGGGCTAACCCCCGCTGTTAAACCAACATAACCACAGTCGATCCTTTCCCCTTTGTTGGTAATGACTGCGCAAACCTTACCGGCGCCATCGTCCACAATTTCTTTAAGTTCTGTCTCAAGACGAAGGTCTATACCATGCTCCCGGATATGATCACTGACCATTTTTGCTTCCTCTTCCGGAAGGGCAATATCCCAGTAATTGCTCTCGCGCACCAGGAAGGTTACCGGAATATCGCGTGATAAGAACATTTCAGCCATTTCAAGACCAATCAGGCCGCCACCAACGATTACGGCTCTTTCCAGGTTTTTGCTTGCGGCTTCCATAGCTTCCAGGTCTTGCAATGAGTAAAGGCCATTGACATTTTGGAGGTCCTGGCCCGGCCAGCCAAATTTGTTAGGTTTTGATCCTGTGGCTATGATCAATTTATCATATGACAGGGTGTTTCCTCCTTTTAGCCGGAGTTCTTTTTGGTCCGTGTTGATCTTTTCAACATAAGCCTTTAAAAGGTCGATTCTGTTTTTTTTCCAGAAAGAAGGTTCGTAAGGTTGAGTGTCTTTAAGTCTCATGTGCCCCATGTATATGTACATTAGGGCCGTTCTGGAGAAAAAGTAATCTGACTCAGCCGAGATAACAGTAATTTTGTAATCGCTCAATTTGCGAATAAAGCGGGCGGCGGTGATACCGCTAATGCCGTTCCCAATGATAGCAATGTGCATGTTTCAGGTTTGTGGATCTGAGTAAATGATATGTTAAAGTTAGTATTTTAGCACATATCTAAAGCTTTATTACGCTATCTGAGTATATTGGGTTCATCAGAATTGTCTTAGTTGTCAAAATCAGGACAATTAGACAGGTTTGGTCAGTCGCATGAAAGACTAAGCTTTGGGTTGCTTTCCAAATAATTACAGATTACAACCAAAATTCGACATATTTACAGTCTATAAGCGAGTTGCAAATTATACAAATACTATTTTTTGAAAAAATTGTATTTGTTCGACAAGCAACAAGCAGTGAGAAACTGAAATGTTTTAATGAAAAAAGTAGTCAACATAGTCCTGTTTCTTTTTGGATGCTGGGGGATTGGTTGGGCGCAGACCATTGTGAGTATAGCTCCCCAGAATAAAAAGGCCGTATTGGAAGAATACGGAGGAATATACTGTGTTTATTGTCCTGAAGGAAATGTGATCGCAGAAGCTATTCTTGCAGATTACCCTGATGAAGTTATGCGAATTAATATTCAGGAAGGTCTTTATGCGAATCCTGAACCGGGAGATCCGGATTTCAGGTCTGACTACGGTTTGTCTTACGCTAATCAAACTGGTTTGGCCGGATATCCTGCAGGAACTGTAAACCGGCAGGTATTTCCAGGCTGGGAACAGGGGAATCCCGGCACCACCGCTTTAGGCAGGAGCTACTGGCCTTTGGCAGTCGAGGAGGTCCTGGGAGAAAGTG
>QQUB01000701.1 GCA_008501835.1 Bacteroidota bacterium | reverse complement strand
AAAGGCAGGAAAACCGAGTCGGTGGAATACGCTTCGTGCTCTCAGAGTTTTAAAATATTTTGGGATCGAATCAAAAGAATAGATAATTTTGTCAAACAACAACTCTACTTAATTGATAAAAAATTAACTCCAAATGAAGAACAACTACCTGTTTTTGTTAAGCCTTTTTAGCATTTTCGTCTCGTTCAATACTCATGCCCAAACCAACACAAACTCCCTTCTGTTTAATGGAGAAAGTGATTATGTAAATGTTGACTCAAACGACCTTTACAATATGGGAGACAACAGCTTTTCCTATCAGTTTTATTTTAAAATTAATGATGGATCAGATATCACCACCACCCACTATCAAATGTTACTCGCCAAAGGAGCTTCCATGGAGATCAGCGACTATGGCTATTTTATGGATATTCGAAAAAATGGAGGCTTTAACAGAGCCCATGTGATCGTCGGTTCCAATAGTATAAAAGCGAGTGCCCTGTCTTCCACCATTATTCAGGATGATGTATGGTATAATTTCGCCATGGTGGTGAACAGGCAAACGGATGAACTTAAATTATACATAGACGGGCTATTGGAACAATCGGTATCTATCAGTGATATCGGAAGTTTGGACAATGAATGGCCCGTTCAGATTGGCCGTTACAAATGGGAAGGTTCCGGCAATACAGATCATTTCCTCAATGGTCATATAGATGAAATCACTACCTGGAATTATGCCTTATCTGATGAAGAAATTCTACAATTCATGTTATGCCCTCCCGTTGGAACGGAAAGCGGGTTATTGGCCTTTTGGAATATGGAAGAAGGAACTGGAGTGACCACCATGGATCAATCAACCAATGCAAATACAGGCATTCTGATTGGAGCCAACTGGAGTATGGATACAGCCCCATATTTTTGTTGCACCCCCAATTTAATTACAACTCAACCAGAGGACTTAACCATCCAGGAAGGAAATGATGCACATTTTTCAATTATCACATCGGGATCCAATATAAGTTATCAGTGGCAGGCTGATTCCGGTTTTGGATTTACCAACCTGACAAATGCTGGTCAGTTTTCTGGTACAAATTCCAATACACTGACCGTTTCAACTACATCCTTGATGCAGAATAACTGGTTCTTTAGATGTATATCCAATGAAAATCAATTCTGCGCAGATACCAGTGATGTGGCAATTCTTACGGTAAATACGCTCTCTACAACCAATATTGGTGCAAGCTCTTTTGTAAAAATCTATCCGAATCCTTCCAGCAACTTAATAGTATTAGATTTTGATAAAATTTTTAACGGGGAAATCTTGATTAGCGACCCAAGCGGAAAAATTTTGATGAAACAGGCTTATCATTCCGATAAAATCCTTCTAGATGCTAAATCATTACGAACGAATGGCGCTTTCATTTTAACTTTGATCGATTTCGATACCAACAAGATTAGTTATCACCGTATTATCCACCAGAAATAATAAAGTGCATATTTGATATACCCTGTAAAGCAACTCAAGATTTTTTGCTTAATTTTGATTCTCTACCGTACACTTTTTTGTTTAACGCTGATTTTGCTGATCATTATTGAACATTTATTTCATTTTCTGCGTTTATCTGCGTTATCTGCGAGAACAAATCCTGCCTTTTTGACTATTGCCCAAAAGTATACAGTAGAGAAAATTTTGAAAAGAATTAAAATCGAACCTCTATGCGAATTGAAGCAAACACACCCGAAGAATACATCGAACAAATTCCAGAAGAGCGCAAAGCAGCATTCAACAAGCTTCGCCAAACGGTTCTGGATAACCTTCCGGAAGGATTTGAGGAAGGTATGAATTATGGAATGATTGGCTATTACATCCCTCATTCCGTTTACCCGAAAGGTTATCATGTGGACCCAAAACTACCCTTGCCTTTCCTGAATATTGCCAACCAGAAAAACTTTGTGGGATTTTATCACATGGGCATTTATGCCAATCCTGAGTTATTGGAATGGTTCAAGACCGAGTATCCGAATCACATGAAGACCAAGCTCGACATGGGTAAGAGTTGTATTCGTTTCAAAAAACCGGATCAGATGCCTTTTGAACTACTTGGTGAACTCATAAAACGCATGTCTGCCAAAGAGTGGATTGATATTTATGAGACTCATGTAAAACGGTAATTTTTCTTCACTCTCGTCTTCTAATCGGCTTCAGCAATTGTTCACCACTTGCTGCAGATATTTTTTTGCTTTTAACTAAACAATCTTCCCCACAACCTGTTTTTAAGGCTATACAACATTGATATACAAATATTTAAACACAAAACCATTACACATGTTTGGCCTTTTTAAAAAGAAAACAGAGATAGAAAAGCTTCAGGAGAAGTACCAAAAGCTTCTCGATGAAGCAAGGGCTTTATCCTCTTCCAGCCGTGCCGAGAGTTATAAAAAATACGCAGAAGCCGAGCAGGTCCAGGACGAAATTGAAGCATTGACCAAAAAAGAAAACGCAGATAAATAGCCTCCATCAATAAATCGAACCAAGGGCTCTTGACATTACATTTTTTCAATCAGGTTAACTACCTGGGGCAGTAATTCTTTCTTACCTTTATACCATTAGTTTACTACGAATTATTGGTATAAAAATTATCATGAAAAACTTACTGCCCTTATTTTTTCTACTGTTGTTATTTGCTTGTTCCAACCAGGAAAAACAGAGTCCTCCGGACAAGTCACATCTTACACCACTCCAAACAGCTGAAGCTGAATTATTAGCCAAAGATGTTGTCGACGAAACACATCGCACATGGCAGGCTTATAAAAAATACGCCTGGGGTCACGATGTACTCACCCCACTTTCAAAATCTTACAAAGACTGGTACGATGAACCCCTCTACATCTCCCCTATTGATGCATACAGCACCCTCAGGTTGATGGGCTTCGACGATGAAGCAGCTCAGATCGAAAATTATGTCGTGGATTCCCTCGACTTTAATAAAGATATTGATGCAAAGATCTTCGAAGTCAACATCCGCATTCTTGGTGGACTCCTCGCAATGTACGAATTGTCCGGCAATCCAAAAGTATTGGAAAAAACCGTCGATTTTGCAGACCGGATGATGCCCGCATTTGATACTGGCACAGGCATCCCAACATATTGGGTAAACCTAAAAACAGGGGTCGCCCGGGGAGATACGGTCAATGTTGCCGAAGCGGGCACCTATACTTTTGAAATGGGTATATTGAGTTATTACACCAAGGATCCCAAATATTACCAGGCTGGGAAAAAGGCTACAAAAGCTGTATTTGACCGTCGCACCGAAATAGGACTCATCGGTGATGTGATCAATGTACAAACCGGTGAATGGGTTTCTCCTGCCAGCCATATCTGTGCGGGTGTGGATTCCTATTACGAATACCTTTATAAAAGCTACCTGATGTTTGGCGATCCGGAACTGAAAGAAATCTGGGATGCCAGTATCGACAGCGTACACCAATACATCAGTGAGATCCATGAAGACCGTCTTTGGTATGGTCGGGTAGATATGAACACCGGGGAGCACCTGAGTGCTACAGTTACGCTTTATGATGCCTTTTTCCCTGCCCTGATGGCGCTGTCCGGGGATATGGATCGTGCCAAAAAACACCAGGAAACCTGGGACTGGCTCTGGAATAAATACGGCCTGGAGCCTACGGTTTATGATTATAGAAATGATACCCCTAACTATCCGGTTTATGACCTCAACCCTGAGATCATCGAATCTGCCTATTACCTCTTTCATTTTACCGGAGACAGCACTTATTTCAATATGAATAAGCAGTACTGGGCGGATATAAAGGAATACTGCAGGACGGATGTGGCTTTCACTTCAGTCGAAAATGTAGAGACCATGGAAAAAAGAGATTATATGCCGACGTTTTTCTTTGCAGAGACCTTGAAATATTTGTATCTCACATTTTCCCATGATAAGAATCCGGCCTTTTTTGATGAGCATTTATTCAATACCGAGGCCCATCAGTTTCAGAGAGAGAATTTTGATAAGGATGAAGCCAAAAAACGACTTGGGTTCTGAGCCGCGAATGGAATAGTCACTAAAGATTTGGAAATACATTTATTTAACCGCAATGGGCGCAAGTGGTACATCCCGTACCAAAGGTCGGGAGAAGCGCGAGGTTCGCAAGGAATTGTACAGATAGAACTACTTGAACCAGCAACCAGCATCTTGTAACCAGTAACCAACAACCTGACTATGCAAAAAGTACAACTTACAGAAAATTTTAGCCTTTCAAGGCTTATCCACGGTCATTGGAGAATAATCGATTGGGGGATGTCGGACAGGGAACTGTTGGAAATGACGGAACAAACACTAGAACTTGGAATTACGTCATATGACACTGCCGATATTTATGGCAATTATGCATGTGAAGAAAAGTTCGGGAAGGCCCTGAGGTTAAAAAAGTCGTTACGGCAAGATATTGAGGTCATCACCAAGTGTGGTATCAAAATGATGTCCGACAAATTTCCGGATAGAGAGGTCGGGCATTATGACTACAGTTATGACCACATCGTTGCTTCCGCTGAAAATTCGCTGAAGAACATGGGTATCGACTATATCGACCTGTTGTTGATGCACAGACCTTCACCATTTTTTAACCCGGAAGAAGTTGCCAGGGCTTTTCGGGATTTGAAAGAAAGTGGGAAGGTGCGGCATTTTGGAGTTTCAAATTTCAATATTCAACAGTTTGAAATGCTCAGCGCCTTTACGGACGATCCACTCGTTACCAATCAGGTGGAAATTTCCCCATACTGTCTGGAGCATTTTGAGAATGACAACATGGATTTTTTCCTTAGAAAGGGCGTCAAACCCATGGCATGGTCTCCATTAGCAGGTGGAAACATTCTTCGTCCTACTGATGATAAAGGCAGGAGAGTTTGTCATGAACTCCGGGCTGTAAAAGAAGAACTGGAGGTGGACACAACCGATAAGATCGTTTACGCCTGGCTGCTCAAACATCCGGCCAATATTATGCCAGTACTGGGTACCGGGAAGGTAGATCGTATCCGGACAGCTATTGCGGCAATGGACATAGAAATGAGTCTGGAACAATGGTTCCGGATATTCATCGCCTCCCGCGGGGAGCCTATGCCTTAAAGCAAGACTTAAACAAAAACAATTTCCTTCCCCAAAACTTCGAAGTTGGATATTCGACATTCATTATTCTGCGGTTCTGTAAAACATTGAAAAAAATGACCATCATAGAACTCTCCTCCCGGCCTAATCTTTTGGAAAAAGGTATCCAGTATTTCTGGAACCAATGGGGTAATGATAAAAACTTTGAGTTTTACAAAAACTGTATCGATCATTCTCTCGACGAGGAAAAAGCATTACCTAAGTTTTATCTCGCCCTTGAGAAAGAAAGAATCATTGGCTCTTATGCCTTAATTGTGAATGATCTGGTCAGCCGTCAGGATCTTATGCCGTGGCTTGCCTGTTTATATGTAGAAGAAGATTGCCGGGGAAGAGGGGTTGCCGAGACCTTACTCAAACATGGTCTGAAAGAAACGCGAAAAAAGGGTTTTAGTCATTTGTACCTCAGTACTGACCTGGAAGGTTTTTATGAAAAAAAAGGGTGGCTGCATGTAGCAGATACGTTTAACCTGTTTGGAGAAAAATTTAAGGTTTATTC
>QQUB01000926.1 GCA_008501835.1 Bacteroidota bacterium | reverse complement strand
GGACCTCCACTGGTACCTTGTACAGTGAAATGTGTAATGGAAGGGATTTCCATGCCATCGAGATAAAACCTGTTTTCATTGGATGACCCTCCCCTTACGATGAGGTTGTACCCAAAAGAAACCTTTGGTGATACCCCGGGCAGTGTTTTGATAAATTTGGAAGCATCCAAAGTTGCACCAGGCATTTGTCTCAGTTCATGAAGATTGATCCGCTGAAGTGCCAGAGGACTTTCAGCAGTATTCCTATATGCTTCAGCTGTCACGACTGCTTCCTCCAGGTCGTTCCCGTTCATGCTCATTTCAAAATTCACAACCACCGGTTTGGAAGATTGGGTCTGGATCTCGTGTTTGACAACAGTTGAATACCCTGTATAGGAAGCTTCAAGATTGTAAAGCCCTGCCGGCAATTCAATCCGATAAATTCCAACACTATCCGCGATCACGCCACTGTCGTAATTGACAACTCTCACTGTAGCAAAAGGCAGAGGTTCATTATTGATGAGATTAACTACTTTTCCCTCGATAATGGTCTTCTGGGCAAATAGTCCGATCAGGCAGAAAAAGCTGAAGCCTGCAATGGCAACAATACGTTTCATAAAAGGTCAAAATTGGATGAGCTGCAAAGATAAATTTTCAAATTTTTGCGTTAGTCATTAATTTGTAATGATTTGATTGGATCAAGATTCCGGATAAAATTGATTCCAGACAAAAAGGCAGAGGCTGAGGAAATAATAAAGCAACGTAAAATCCCTGTGCCCTCTGTGCCTACTCAGTGCCCCCTGTGGTTAAGGAAACTCTGAGTTCTCAAATTATTCTCATAGCGTACCTTGCGCTTCCTTGCGCCCTCCCGACACTGCGCGTACACTCGATATAAAATCTCGCCTGCCTGGCGATGCCGAGCAGACAGGTTCGGGATGTCACTTCGTTCCACTTGCGGTTAAACCTCCGCATCTTTTATCTAAAAACAACAAATACAAATCGTTTTCACCCCTCCCTCATTTTAACCCCAAAAACCATTGCCAAAAAGACCATTAAATTGTATATTTGAAAATACCACCTATTCAAATTTCATGACCGCCTGTATTCCCGCCTGCCATCGTGAATCCATCACTTTGCCATGAAATTTTTTGCCATATGAAGCCTTCAGAAGATGTTATGAACCGGTTTTACCAAAATGCCGGGAAATTATTTTTTGCCATCGCCGCCGTTGACAAAAATGTGCGCCAGGAGGAGTATGAAAAACTCATTGAAATCATTAAATCAGACTGGCTGCAAGTAGAAGATACCGAAGATTCTTTTGGCACGGATGCAGCATACCAGATAGAATTCATCTTTGACTGGCTGGAGGATTCGTGCCCCGAGCCATACGACTGTTATGAAGAATTTGTAGAATTCAAACGCACTCACGAATACGTCTTCACGCCCAAGATCAGACAACTCGTTTGGAAAACAGCCTATGAAGTCGCTTCTGCATTCAACAAGCGGAACAAATCCGAACTGGCTATGTTGAGCAAACTGGCATTGGAATTGAAGGAAGGAGATACGGTGCTGTAAAATGTGAAAAAATTCCCGTGATACTTGTTGCGGGTTAAATAGAAAAGCGGGACTTCATGAATATTCACGAAGTCCCGCTTTTATTTTTTATCAAATCAGTCCCCTACTCACTTTGCCCACGGGTACTCAAACCTGCAGACTGCAGACTGAAGACTAAAACCCCTGCTACTCTTTCCACTCTGGCACACGACCTGGTGTCCATGGAGCACCAATCTCGTCCAATTGCTTTTCAAGTGCCGGTAATTTATCCTCCGCAATCTCCTTGATCTTCGCCAATACCGGCGGGAATTCTGCTTTGACAATATCCAGACTCTGTTTCTGAGTAGTCGTTGGTTCCGTTGTAGCTCCACCGCGAGACCAGATAATTTCCTGCATTTTCTTACTGAGTGGAATTATCGCCGGTGGAATTTCCTCCCAACTGGCTCTGCCCGGAACACCGTTAAAGGCAAACTCGATTTCCTCAAGTTCCGCACCCAGGGCACGTGCCTCATCTTTTAATTCCTGAGACGCAGCCGGAGTATTGTAGAGTGTCTGTTTGATGGTTTCTACTTTATCTACCATTTCTCCAGTCACTCGCTGAGCTGCCTGCATGGTCATATAAACCTTCATCAATTCGTCATCAAAAGCTGAGGCTACAGCAACATCACCGGTTGGCAATGTATGGTTCTTGAGTTCCTTAACCTTAAATGAGACAGGGTCAACCAAAGTAGACAATTCGCCTTCATGCCACAACTCTATTCCTACCTTGTAAGTTCCAGGAACAACATCCCTTGCCCCAAAATTCCTGCCGGAACTCAGAGGATTAAATTTCTTGGTACTTACCGGGAATGGGGAATCATAAGACAGATCCCATGTAACTCGCTTGATACCTTTCGATGGAGATTTGGTCATGCGGCGGACCACCTTATCCTCATCATCGTAAATGGTGAATATCAGGTGTGATTTTTCAGCATCCCCCTCCAATTGCATTTCTCTCCAGGTCAGCTGAGGAATGTATTTACCTTCCTTGAAAAGTTTTTTCTCTTCTTTCTGACGCAACTGTTTCTTCGTCTTGGGAACCTCCTTAATGTAATAAGTAAATGTAGCTCCGTAAGCTGGATTAGCCGCTTTATAATAAGTGGAACCCTGGTTGCCGAATTTACTCATCTGGTTGTACATCAAAGCATCCTTGATCGGGAAGATATAAGCTTCCTGCTCCGCAAATTTGTGGGAAATTTCTCTCAAAGGACTATAATCATCCATGATGTAGAAGCCACGTCCGAAGGTAGCCAATGCCAAATCATTTTCGCGTTCCTGGATGGCAATGTCTCTTACGGAAATGGTTGGAATTCCTGATTTCAACTGCACCCAATGTTCGCCATTGTTAATGGAGAAGAAAACACCCAATTCTGTACCTGCGAACAACAATCCAGCCTTAACATGATCCTGCTGAATGGAATGAACACTGTGTTTCTTAGGCAGGTTACCTGAAATGGATTTCCACGTACGACCTTTATCAGAACTCATCAAAACGTATGGTTTGAAATCATCCATTTTGATATTCTGGAAAGTGGCAAATACAACATTGGCATCATGCTTGGAAGCCTGAATGTCGGAAACATAAGTATGGTCAGGCACTCCGGGGAAGGATTTAACCTGATGCCAGTTAGCACCATTATCTTCCGTTACGGAAATAACTCCATCATCTGTACCTGCATACAATAGACCTTCCTGAACTCTTGACTCATCCAATGAAACGATGGTTCCCCACTGGGAAGTAGAAACGTGTTTAACCACAGCATCTGAAGCCCAGTGTTTGTCCATAAATTTGAAGCTGTCACGGTCGAGCTGGGCTGTCAGATCATCACTGATCACTTCCCATGAATTACCGCGATCATCACTGCGGAACACTTTATTGGCCGCGCAGTACAAACGTGTTTTTGAATGAGGACTCAGGAACAAAGGTGTATCCCAGTTCCATTTGTAAGCCAGTTCACCTTTGCGCTCACGAGGTTTAATATTCTGATTGGTACCGCTTTGTTTGTCATAACGGAACATATTTCCGTACTGATATTCTGAATAAACGATATTCGGATTACCCGGCTCAATCGCCTGCCAGAAACCATCTCCACCAAGGGTACGCGTCCAGTCATCATTGGTTGCTCCCTGGCGATAAAGTGTGCGGGAAGGTCCTCCCATCGAATTATTATCCTGGGTACCTCCGTAAACATTGTAGAATGGTTCTGCATCATCAACAGCTACGCGGTAGAACTGGGTAATCGGAAGATTTTCCTTAAAGTCAAAGTTTGCACCATGATCGTAAGTTTCATAGATTCCTCCGTCACCACCAATCATAAAATGGTTGGTATTATTCGGATCGATCCACAAAGCATGATCATCCACGTGGCGGTTATTGTTACCTATATTCTTCCAGGTCTTTCCACCATCAAGAGTATACTTGGAGCGGGTTTCTGTACTGAATACTTTATTTACATTTACAGGGTCACAATAGATTTCATTGTAGTACTGCCCACTACTGTGGTGACTACCCATCTTCTTCCAGCTTTCTCCTTTGTCGGTTGAGCGGTAGAAACCTCCCTGTTTATTAGCCGCTTCCACGATAAGGTAAACCACATTAGGATCAACCGGGGAAACTGCAATACCCATTCCTCCGATATGCACTCTTGGAAGACCTTTCATTTTTTTGGTCCAGGTCTCACCGCCATCCACACTTTTGTAAACAGCAGATTCTGGTCCACCGCCAATCTTTCCATAATGGTGGCGGCGGCGCTGCTCGGCAGTAGCATACATAATGTCAGGATTGGAAGGATCCATAACTACATTGTTCACACCGGTATGCTCACTGATCTCGAGAACCTTGTTCCAGTTTTTACCTCCATCTGTAGTTTTGTACAAACCACGATCGCCACCTGGTCCCCAAATAGAACCTTCACAAGCGACAAAAACTACATTTCCATCTTTAGGGTGGATAACGATGCCTCCAATCTGGCGGGATTCCTTGAGTCCCATGTTTTTGAAGGATTTTCCTCCGTCAACGGATTTATAAATCCCGTCTCCATATCCCGTAGCACGCTGGTGGTTATTTTCCCCGGTACCAACCCAAATTACGTTTGAGTTGTTGGGATCCATTTCCACATCTCCGATGGCATAAGTTCCATACTTTTCAAAAATGGGTTTCCATGTAGTACCGTTATTAACGGTTTTCCAGACATTACCACTGGCCACACCAACGATATACTCGGCATGATTCTTAGGATTTACCGCAAAATCGGCAATACGTCCTGATGCCCAGGCCGGCCCGATACTACGCCACTTCAGCCCTCCTACAAGAGCCCCGGTGATTATGGTGTCCTTAGGCGTTTCAGCCTTTTCCGATTTGTCCTTCTTTTTGCCTTTCTTCTGGGCAAAGGATTGGTTAGGCAGGCATACTGCAAAACTTAAAAAAAGCAGTAGAACCCACTTTGGTAAGGTGTATTTTATCATAACTAAATCAAATTTTTAAACAAAGAAATAATATTAGCAGCATGTTTAAAATTTTATTCGAGATTTTTGTAACCCATAAAATGTTATTCCATTTCGAGTGGAAGAATAGATAATATGGAAGGATGTATGACTGATTTCATTTCCCGGCACTTCGTGCAAAACTTTCAGCGTGGGATATTACATAGCTCCATATCCAATTTTCCAACTATCCAATTTTCCGCTACCGACTGCAATACTGTTTGGGGTAAGAAATCGATATTCAATAAAAATTTAAACATGCTCTAAAAATTCCTTTGCGGTTGCTGTAAGAAAGAGATCTGTGCGACGAGGCACACAAACAGGTCGAATTTAGTAAGAATAGTTTGGTTAGCAAAAGTTATACCTCAAAAGCTTTATTTTCAAACCCAGGAACTAATCTCCTGAGCTTTGCAGCATTTCCCCGACTTTTTCCATAATCCAGTCCTTTCCGATGACAGCTCTATCTGTCTGAATCAACTCATCCTTAATATTCAGGAGTTTTTTTTCAAAATCATGCCTGCCCATGGTCTCTTTGGAATGCAAAACCAACACAAGTTTTTTCATAAATAAAAGGAAATTCAGACTTAATTTGATTCTGCCGGAGGAAACCTTTTTGTTTCGGGTCAAATAAGACTTGAAGCTGTCAATAAAAGACAGGATAACTTCATACTCTTTTAACTCATAGAATATTTTGAGTTGAAGTACTTTGGCATTTATTTGATAAAAAACGTTTTCAAAATCCAGTTTACTCAACAAAACCAGGGCTTCCTGATATTGCTCCTGAAGGCTATACAGGTAGGCCAGGTTAAAATTATACACATTTTTCCTGATCTCGGGGTTCAATAGATTTTTGTTGTCGTCCATGAATTTCCTTGCCCATTCAAATTCTCCTATAAAACAGGCCAGTACAATCAGGTTTTTATACATCATATGAGACATTTCGCCATTTTCCAAATGAAACCCATCTTCAACTAATAGCGAATAGAGATTAAAAACGCTTTTGGAATACTTGATACGATCCTGATTGACAAGCACAATACCGAGGTTTATCGCAAAATTGTATAAACGCTCCAACTCTTCCCGTTTGATCCTTTCTCTGTTCTCATGAAGGATTTCAACCAACCTGTAATACTGTTGCTCTCTGTCTAAATCAAGGTAAGTCCTGATGATATGGTAATATAAATTCACCGTAGGGATCTTACTATAATATTCCCATCGCTCTTCAATGTACTCCAATAAGCTTTCAAAAACCCCAAGATCATATTTATGATTATAAATAACCATTCTATCCTGCAAATCACAAATAATTTTCATTTTCTCAATAAGAAACCAGGTTTCAAAATCATACAGGGCTCTTTGAATGTGATCAGAATCAATGTCTTTTTGGAACATGTTGCTTATTTCATCATTGAACCTGTTCAGCTTATATCGATGGAAAAAATAATCGCTGTTCAATTCTCCATTTTGCTCATTTTTTTTCAACTCTTTTTTCAATTCACCCACAGCGGCTTTCCAAGTTTTTTTGGAAAGCAATCCTTCAATAATATCCACTTGTCTTTCTTTTTTATCAGCATATATTTTTTGCCCCAGAAACTGCTTAAATAAATCTGACAAATTAAACATCAGGTTATTGACCGCATGCTCTTTATATTTTTCGCCCGGGTAAATAGCTTTAAAAACATCTTCTTTCGACAGGCTGTCCCACCGACCAAAACGGTCCTTTAAGAGTTCTAGAAACAATGATGTTTCCTTGTGCTTATTGAAGAATGGAGAGTGTACGAAATCTCCAAATGAATTCAATTCACGCCAGGTCAATACCCCTAGTTGTTTTATCAGTTTTGAATCCTTCATGTGTAGTTTTTTCCTGGTAAAAGGGAATAAAATGCCCCAAGCCCCTTAAAAAATGAAGTTTTTTCAATAGTTAAAGTATCACTTTTCGCGAAAAAAACAAAAAACGAACTAAATGTTAAAAACTAAAAGAGTTTGAAAAACAATATTTAATACATATGGAAAAATATCTTTATTAAAAAAAATTAATTTTTTTGTACTTCTCCTGTACTTTATTTTACTTCCATTTTTGTACCGTAGCATTACCAGTATGCATAACAATGGGTTTCTAGGTGTTCATAAAACTTGAACTCAGCTATCATGCTCATCATATTAATTTAGTATTAGGATCCAGCAAAGTAATCTATTGTATACTGATTTTTTAAAGCATCTTAAATTAAACAGACATGAATAAGATTTTTACTTCAATTGTCTTATCCTTTATTTTTTCTATTTCACTTTCCGCCCAGGCCGGGCAGCTCGATCCTTCCTTTGCCGATGGAGGAATTTTTATCTGGGATATTAGTGGTGGACAGGACACCGGAAAAGGAATTGCCGTCCAGGAAGATGGTAAAATCGTCATCGTCGGTTCAGGTGGTTTTGCCGGAGGACTGAGTTTTGACATGTATGCCACCAGACTCAATGAAGATGGTTCAGTTGATGAGACCTTTGGCGAAGGCGGCATCTTTCACTTTGAAAACGACCTCGGTTCAGACCTGGTTTACGACCTCGATCTGATGGAAGATGGAACATTCTTTATTACGGGTTCCTATGCTTCAGGTCCTCCCAATCCGCAAATGATGGTTTTGAAACTCAATTCGGATGGAATGCTGGATAGCACCTTCGCGGATAATGGTGCTTTGATCGATTCGATTGACGTGAGTGAGGATTACGGTCGCGCTCTTCTGGTCGACGAAACAGGCAGTATCTTTGTGGCGGGAAACAGCAAAATTCCCGGATTTGGCTATAACAGGAACTTTGTAACCAAGTATGATGCCAGCGGTATGGTTGATTCTACATTCGGAGACGATGGTATTTTTCTTTGGAAACTAGACTCCACCTATAACGATGTTCACAGAATGGTATTTGCCGATGACGGCGACCTGCTGGTTTCAGGAAGAGCAGCACCTTTTGGAACTGATAAATTTGCTGTTTATAAAGTCAAAGCCGACGGTACAGGACTCGATTCGACCTTCGCAGTTAACGGAGAATTATTTGCTCCGTTTCAAGGAAGTGCCTATGGCATGATGGTTCACTCAAACGGGAACCTCATCCTTACCGGAACAAATCAAAACGCCAACGGAAGAGACTTAGTGGTTACGGCCTATAATCAAGACGGAACTGTAAACACCGATTTCGGTCAGGATGGTGTTTTCATCTTTGACCTCAACATTAGTGATATAGGACTGAATGTAATCGAGCAGCAGGATGGTAAGATTATCGCTTCAGGAGAATCCGGCGGTACGCTTTTCATGGGTCCTGAACGTGCCTTTACCTCAATCAGGCTATTGGAAGATGGCACACTCGATACAAGCTGGGGCGAAGAAGGATATGTGAGAACACCAACATCCACCTGGATGGCATGGACGGATGCTTCAACCATGCAACCTGACGGAAAAGTGCTGCTCGTCGGACTTTCAGCCATCACCAACAACGACCTGACCGTCATTCGCTATGGCAACTTCATCGATCAGGACGAGGACGGATATGGCCTTGACGAAGACTGTAATGACCTCGTTGCCGAGATTAATCCGGGTGCTGAAGAAATTCCGAATAATGAAATTGACGAAGATTGTGACGGCATCGCCCTGATCATTGACCTCGATGGAGATGGTTATGATTCTGACAAAGACTGCGATGACATGAATGCTGCTGTAAATCCGGGGGCTACAGAGATACCTTACAATGGATTGGATGATGACTGTGATTCCTCCACTCCGGATGACGATCTTGACGGTGACGGATTTATTCTCGCGGACGATTGTGATGATACCAACCCATATATCAATCCGGATGCAACAGAAATCCCCAACAATGAGATTGATGAAGATTGTGATGGTATGGACCTTACCGTCGGAATAAATGAAACGCAACTTGCTCAACAATACAGTGTTTATCCAAACCCGGCAACAAGTTTCGTAAACATCGAAGTTGGAGAAGATTCTCCGGAAATCGAATCCATAATCATTTGTGATTACACAGGAAAAAAAGTTAAGAATTATACCATAACACCTGTCAATGATAATATCACTATTAGCCTGGATGGTTTGCCGTCAGGTATGTGGTTAATTACCCTCCGGACAAAAGAAGGTGTTGCTGTTAAAAGAGTTATTAAGACCTGAATTTAAGGTGCTTTATCAAACCGGATTGCAGGCTCTTTTGATGTCTGGCAGTCCGGTTTCTTTAATTTATGATTTTGTAAAAATAGAATTATGCTAATCCGAAAGCACCTTATTTACTTTATTTTTTTCGGGATTGCAACACTTAATATTCAGGCTCAGAACCTGATTCAGAATCCCGGTTTTGAAGAGTGGGACGGTAATGCCGGCTCTCCGCCGAATACACTGGCCCCACTGACCCATTGGTATGAAGCAAACGGCACACCGGATCACCACCATGTTGGAAACAACCCCGGATCAAACCTTACCGGCCTGGAAGATTGTCCGCTTGGCGAGGGCAATACCTGGTGTGGAACTGCCCTTGAGGGAGAGGGAGTCCTTGGGTGCTGGAAGGGCAACGGCCCTGATGGTTCAAGGGAATGGGGAGGCATTGAACTCGCAGAGCCTATGGTTGCCGGAGGCTGTTATAAAGTAAGTTTCTGGATTCAGAACAAAAAGGACAAGGTGGGAGCGGAATTTGTTTCCAACCAATGGGGCGTATTTTTCAATCATACTGAGATTCCTTTTTTCAATCCAAATCTTGCTAACTACGCAGCGATGTCAGATCACTGGGTCGCCTGTGAAGAAGTGATTGATGGCAGTGAATGGCGTTACCTGGAATGGGACTACCAGGCAAGTGAAGATTTTAACTACATGTACATCGGCTACATGGGTGATTTTTCAACATCCACCTATAGTGTCCCTAATGATAATTATCTGCTTGGGTATTATGTCTGGATCGACTCCATCAGTGTCGTGCGGATAGATCCTCAACTTGATTTGACTGAGGACATGACCATTTGCCAGGGAGAAAGCGTTACGCTTGAAGCCACCTCGAATTTTCCAATTATTTGGGAAGATGACAACAGTGGTGTGCCTTCCCGTATTGTGAGCCCAGAACATTCAACGACTTATTACATCCAGACACTTGACAGCACCTTGTGTTCTGTGCGAGATTCCATAGTGGTTACGGTAATTGGAGATGAGGTGATAAATTTTTCAGGCGTCACGATTTGCGATGGTGCAGCCCCCCTGATCCTGGAACCATCGATTACCACAGGTTCGTGGAGTGGCCCGGGAATCATCAATGCTGCAGAAGGCCTGTTTGATCCATCTGTCACGGGAGTTGGCGATCATTATGTAACTTATAATTCCGGAGCAGACTGCAGCGACAATTTCACCATGTTTGTCCAGGTTGTTCCCCCACCGGAAATTATTTTAGAGGCAGACACATTATCCGGTTGTCCGCCGTTAATTGTCGAGTTCAATGAAATTGGTCCTTTATCAGGGATTTCCTATAGCTGGGACTTTGGAAATGGAACATTCAGTGATATGCCGTTAATGGCTTCTGCGACCTATGCAGATCAGGGCTCTTATGATATAACGGTTCATGTTGTCTATTCCGAAAATTGTCAAAATTCGGAAACCTTTGAAGATTTTATTGAGGTTTTTGAAGCTCCGGTGGCGGACTTTGATTTCAGTCCAAACAGTCCCTCCAATTTGAGCCCGGATGTGGAATTTACGGATATTTCCTCCGGGGTAATCACCGAATGGCAATGGGCTTTCGGCAATGGTGACACCAGTGATAAAAGTAGTACAACTGCCAGTTTTGAAATGCCGGGCATTTATGATGTTTCCTTACAGGTGACCTCCATTGATGGTTGTCAGGATTCCATTTCCAGGCAGGTAACGGTAAAAAGCATCGTCAACTTCTATGTTCCGAACGCTTTTTCGCCTAACGATGACGGGATAAATGATCTGTTCGAGATTTACACAATCGGACCATTGCAGGAATATAAGATCACTATTTTCGACCGTTGGGGAGGTATGGTTTTCCAAAGTAAAAGTTTGAATGATCCCTGGGACGGTGATTTCTTTAACGGAACAAAGGCAGATGTTGGAGTCTATACTTACGTAATTGAATACAAATATCAGGGCGTTTCTCCGGGGCAGTCTTTTTCAGGCACAGAATCCGGAGATGTAATCATATTGAGATAAAAAATTCCTTAAACTATTAACGACTTTTTTGAAGCTGCATGGGATGATTTCCATGCAGCTTTTTTTCTATATATCCCATCCATACTGCTCCCAATCCTCTACATAATTTATATCAAAAAGCCGGGGAAGCTCAACCGTAATTACACTCAAAAACACACAAACACCCTTAAAAAGTAACCAAAAAGCAGGTAATTCTCACCTGTCAACTTTAATTCCAAGATCAAAAACACTAACACAAACAAAATTTATCTACAAAAACAATAATCACAATTCCTTATCTATCAACTAATTGTGATTAAAAAAATTAAAAAGCTGTCAAATTTTTTCAAAAAAACAGAACTTCCTTTTTCATAATCTACCCCTCAATTTTGCTTCCACATCCGGACCATGGCCTTTTTTTAAGCACCTTTTAATTATTTATTATGAGAAAGATTTCTTTTTCAACACTATTGTTTTTCCTACTTTTTTCAAATTTAATGGCTCAGGTTGGTGAATTGGACCCTTCATTCGCAGATGGAGGGATCCTTCAATGGAATGTCACTGGCAGAATGAACAACAGCGATGGCATGGCCGTTCAACCGGACGGGAAAATCGTCATTGGGCTCACCGGAGAATTTGACGAAGAAATTGATCTGGACATCGGAGTTGTAAGGATCAACCCGGACGGTTCGGTTGATGAATCGTTTGGGGAAAACGGCGTTTTTCACATTGACAATCCGGTTGGTTCCGATATCATGTACCATCTGGAATTACTGGATGATGGAAGTATTATGGTCGGAGGCGGCTGGGCCACTACTCAGTATGACCAGGATTTCCTGCTGATAAAACTGGATTCGACCGGCAATCTCGACCCATCCTTCGGCGAGGGCGGCCTGGCTATCCATTCCGTAAATATCAAAGAGGACTATATCCGTGATTTTACTTTCGATGACGATGGAAAAATCATTGCGGGTGGAATAAGTTATAATGTAATTGGTCTCGAAATCAGGAACGTTGTTTCCCGGTTTAATGCCAACGGCACCATCGACCCAACCTTTGGAGATAATGGCAATTTCATCTGGAATTGGGGAGATACCTATAATGATATCAGAGGCGTTGAAATCACCGAAGACAGGGGAATACTTGCAGCTGGCAGAAGTGTTCCTGCCGGTACAGACAGGCTTTCCATTTATAAAATCCTTGAAGACGGTAGTGCAATGGATTCCACTTTCGCTGTTAATGGTGAATTGCTGGCCCCGTTTAATGGTACTGCTTACGGAATGATCGTCCATAGTAACGGTAGCATAATGATAACTGGACAAAACAGCGGTGTCATGGGAGATGACCTGATTATCCTGGCCTATAACCAGGACGGAACTCCAAACAGCAACTTTGGACAAGACGGCATTTTTCTAATCGATGTGTTATCCGGGGATGTCGGGCTTGACCTGATAGAACAAAGCGACGGTAAAGTAATTGCTTGCGGAGAGTCCGGTGTGTTCCTCGGTTCTCCCCCACGGGCTTTTCTTTCCGTAAGAGTAACCGAAAATGGCGAATTGGATACATCCTGGGGAGGAGAGGGCTACGTAAGGACCGAAAATGGTTGGATGGCCTGGGCTAACAACATTGCTATCCAGGCAGATGGCAAGGTATTATTAACCGGCCCCACAGCACATGATTTCAACGAAATGCAGGTAATCAGATATGGCAATTTCATTGATGCAGATATGGATACTTATGGTCTTGATGAAGATTGCAACGACATGGATGCTGCCATAAATCCAGGAGCAGTAGAAATTCCCAATAACGACATTGACGAAGATTGTGATGGAATGGATTTGACCGTTGGTATTAATGAAAATGCATTAACCAGCTATCTCAAAGTATATCCCAATCCAGCAAATAGTCATGTAACTATCGAACTCTCAGATAGTGAAACAGCAATTGATTTAATAGAGATAAGTGATTACCAGGGCAAAAAAGTGAAAAGCATTTTTAAAACACCGGCAGAGCAGAATTTCCGAATAGATCTTGAGCACTTCCCTCAGGGCTTGTGGCTGATAACTTTTCATACGAACAAGGGAATTTTGATAAAAAGGGTAGTTAAAATTTAATTACTAAGGTGCTTTAATTTCCGGGCTGTCAGCAGCCTCTCAGGTATTGCTGCAGTCCGGTGCTTTTCATTAAACAAGTCTAAATCATTTTGAAATGAGAACCAAAATAATTGCATTATTGATATTAATAGGCTGTCTCCCTTTCAATCCATTAAACAGCCAAAACCTAATCGCCGATCCAGGCTTCGAAAACTGGACTGGAAATTTACCCTGGAACCCGGGATCCCTTTCTGAGTTACCTGATTGGTATGAAGCCAATGGAACGTCTGATTATCACAATCAATCTCCACTGCTTCAAGGGTCTAATCTGACAGGACTGGAAGATTGCCCTACGGGGCAGGGAAATACCTGGTGCGGATTGCCTTTCGAAGGAGAGGGTGTTTTGGGATGCTGGAAAGGTAACGGCCCCGACGGGTCCAGAGAATGGGCCGGAACAGAGCTGCTCGAACCTATGGTGGCAGGAGGCTGTTATAAAATTTCCTTTTGGATCCAGAATAAAAAGGACAACCCCAACCAATTATTGGTCACCAATCAATGGGGTATGTTTTTCAACCATACTCAAATACCTTTTTTCAATCCGAATCTCGCCAATTATGCGACTATGTCTGATCACTGGGTGGCATGTGAGCAAATCATCGACGGAAGTGACTGGATCAAAGTAGAATTTGACTATCAGGCCAGTGAAGATTTTGCCTATGCATATATTGGTTACATGGGAGATTTCTCCACTTCCTCCTATGAAATTTACAATGATGATTACCTCTTAGGACCTTACGTTTGGATCGATGAAGTGATCGTTGAGCGTATCGACCCTCAGTTAACCCTCACGGAGGATCTCTCTATCTGTCTGGGAGAAAGTGTAACCCTTGAGGCGGCTTCCAATTTCCCGATCAATTGGGAAGATACCAACAACGGTTTAACCTCCAGAACCGTCAGCCCGGAACAAACAACAACTTATTATGTCCAGACCCTTGACAGTACCTTGTGTTCCGTCAGGGATTCTATCGTTGTAACCGTAATAGGAGATCAGGTTATCGATTTTGCCGGAGTGGAAATTTGCACCGGTGCTGATCCTGTCAATTTGGATCCGAATATCAACACAGGAAATTGGTCAGGCATTGGGATTATTGAAGAGACGACCGGACTATTTGACCCAGCTATTGCAGGTGTGGGAGAGCACATTATCACCTATACTTCAGATACTGATTGTGCAGAAAACTTCACCATGAATGTAGAGGTTACTCCTCCCCCAATTATTGATTTCGCTGCTGATCTGACAGAAGGTTGCCCACCGCATCCGGTAGCATTTTATGATTTGAGCCCTCAGGCTGGGATAATGTACAACTGGGATTTTGGCAATGGGTTGGCTAGCACCGAACCTGATTCTGCTTCAACTATTTATACAGCACAGGGAAGTTACGATGTAACCCTTGAAGTGATATTTTCGGAAAACTGCAAAACTCAGCAAACGATCGAATCGATGGTTGAAATATTCGATCCGCCGCAAGCAGAATTTACCACCTACCCTGCTAACCCTTCCACCCTAAGTCCCGAAGTTCTGTTTACAGATGCCTCAACAGGGATAATTACGGAATGGTTCTGGGATTTCGGCAATGGTGATACCAGTGATAAAAGTAGTGACGGAACAGTTTATCCTGACCCCGGAATTTTTGACGTATTGCTCAAGGTAACTTCCGTAAACGGCTGTCAGGATTCCATCATCCACCAGGTACAGGTGCAGAGCATAGTTAACTTTTATGTCCCCAACGTATTCTCCCCCAACGATGATGGCATTCATGATTTATTCGAAATCTACACGGTAGGACCATTGGAGAATTACAAAATGACCGTCTTTAACAGATGGGGAGGCATTGTATTTCAAAGCAAGGATATTTCCAGCCCCTGGGATGGAAACCTTCCCAACGGCGACAAGGCCGAAACCGGAGTTTATACCTATTCTATTGAATATACATACAAGGGATTTACGCCGTCAGAATCATTCTCCGGCGTAAAAATGGGAGACATTATGGTACTTAGGTAAGCATTTAATGACACGACAGGACTGACGATTATTAACAATATAATTACGAATATTTCAAAACGCTAATTTAAAATCTAACACAGCGGGGATTTAAATTCCTTTCTAACCGAAATCAAATTAAATCTCCTTAATTATTTCGCGGCAACCAAATGAACCGGGCTCGGAAAATGACACTCCAGGCCATGGGATTTTATTGCCCGAAAACTACCTGAAAATCCATGAGAACAAGAATACTTTTTCGGCTGTCAGGAAGGCGGCCATAATTCAAAATTCTATAATTATGAGACTTTTTTTACTTTTTTCGTTTTTGCTTTTAAGCAGCTTCGCTTTCTCTCAAATAGAGACTGTGGAAGATTTCGAAAGCTCCACCTTTACACCTGACGGGTGGACGGCAAATGGGTTCTGGATATACCCGGGGCCTGAAACGTGTAATCAGACCAATACAGCTTCCATTTACATGAGCCCCTGGGCTCCGGAAGCAGAGATGCTTACACCTTATCTGTCAGGTGCGTCGAATGCTACTGATCTTACCATTGATTTTGATCTGAAAGTAGCCATTTTTTCTTTCTGGGATGGGGAAACTCCTGTTGAACCAGGTTGGGGAACCATTGATGTTTCCTATACCACCAACGGAACGGATTGGGTTCTGATCGAAACCATTGATGATTCCAATTTTACCTCTACCCTGACTTGCGATACCCGGACATACAACATTTCGGGAGATGATTTGCCGGAGGGTTCTGATTTCCAGTTTAGAATACAAATTCACCACCTCGAAGGGGAATACAATGTATATCTGGACAATTTCTCTATCACCCAGGTGGCCACTTCCATACCAAATTGTAACGCAACACTATCTGAACCTGTCAACGGGGCTACCGATATTGAATTGAACACCACCATCAACTGGACCAATTCAACTGGACTTGCAACCGGATACAGAATTTCCATGGGAACCACACCGGGAGGAACTGAGGTCGCTGACAATGTTGACGTTGGCAACACAACCTCCTATATTCCCGCAACACAGCTGGAATATTCGACAGTTTATTATGTCACCATTCTTTCCTATAATGATTTTGGGGATGCCATCGATTGTATGGAGCAAAGTTTCACCACCAGAAACCCGCCTCCTCCGGGAGCATCATGTGGGAATCCATTGGTGATTTCAGAATTTCCTTATATGCATTCCAATAATGTTGAAGGATTTGACAATGACTATTCATCCGGTCCATGTGAAAATTCCTGGATCATTGGCGGTGATGAAGTGGTTTACGAAATCACTCCGGAGGAACAAATTTCCATTAATGTCAGATTCGACAGTCTTGTTGGGAACCAGCCTGCCATCCAGGTAATTGACGGCTGCCCGGATATTGCTCAAAACTGCCTGGCTTCCTGGGGAAGCTGGACTCCGGAAACTCAATATTTTGAAAATCTCATCCTCGATGCAAATCACACCTATTACATTGTAGTTTCTTCCATTGGAACAGATAATTATTTCGATTATTTTCTCGAGGTAACTCAAAATCCATGTGTAATTCCCGATGCTGTTGTTACCGGCGCTGAAGATTGTGACAATAATCAATATTACGCAGAAGTAGACATCACAAGAATGGGAACAGCGGAATCATTGACCATAGTTGACGACCAGGGTAGTGACGCCCAGCAAGCTACCGGCCTGGGCATCTTAACTTTTGGTCCATATCCTACGGGGACCATTGTGAACTTCACTATTACCAATGACCAGGATGATTATTGTACCATTACACGTACATCAGAATTTCATTGTAATGATTTCTGTACTAATGCATATCCGGTTGTTGTAAACACTGGAGAGACTTGTGAAACGGTCACTCACGGATCCCTTATTGCCGCAACAGCTTCAGTGGAGAACTTTTCTATTTGTGAAAATCTGCTCTTCAAAGACGTTTGGTTCACATTTGTGGCCACAAAAGAAGTTCACACTATTCAAATACTGAATGTCGAGGCAGTTATTGGTGAATGGGCTAGCGTGTACTATGAAGTACTCGAAGGCGAGTGCGGTGACCTCAGCAGTCTGCTTTGCTCAAATTACAACTACAACATCGTTGGCGGATTAACCATCGGAAACACTTATTATATTCGAGTTTATGATAGCTCAACTGATACAGCTGCCAAGTTTGATGTTTGCGTAACTACACCTCCCGATTCTCCGGTAAATGACCTTTGTTCCAACGCGACTGAATTACCTGTATCCTCTTCTAATGGCTGCGAAATGGCTGTTACAGGAACTACTATATCAGCATTAACATCTCCTGAGAATAACTGCTGGGGATTTTCCAATGACGTATGGTATGCCTTTACTCCTGAAAATACCGGATATTATCAATTTGACCTTTCAGTGGTTTCCGGATTTGCCTATACTACCATGTCATATTGGGAAGGAGAATGTGGGAACCTGACTCAGGCAAGTGATTGCGGAGAATCACAATCTATGGTCAAATATGCTGTTGCAGGAGAAACATCCTATGTCATGGTTCGAAGCTCACAAGGTGAAGTGGGTGTTGAATTCACCTTATGTGCTCACAGAATATTCCCTCCTGCACACAACTCCTGTGAAACACCAGTGGTTTTCATGGAATCTGATGATGCAAACGGAAACAATATTGTTATTGACAATAACGAAGGCGCTTCTAACACCTATGGCACCTGTTACAGTAATATTTACGAAGACCTATGGTACGAGTTTACCCCTAAATATACCGGTGAATATATGTTCAACTTCGAGGTATTAGGATTCAACTTCCTGTATTTTGTCGTTTTTGAAGATAATTGCGATGAGTTTATTCTTGCTCCCGGTCTGTTTAATTGTTATAATGTTGACCCAACAGTTTTCAATGTTGTAGCAGGAAACACCTACAAAGTAGCCATTCACGGACCAGACCCGGATACATACCAGTTTTTCGTATACCCGGTAAATCCTCCACCAGCGAACGACAATTGTTCCTCTTCAGAAACATTGCTGGAATCAACTGATGGTCAGTGTGAAAATATGATCTCAGGAAATACCTATAGTGCCAGCAATACATCTGCCAACGATTGTATCGGCGGCGATTATGAGGTATGGTATAACTTCACTCCTGAAAATTCAGGCACCTACAGGTTTGATCTTTCCCAAACCCTCGGTGGATCGGCAATGGGCATGGTATTGTTCAGCGGAGACTGTGGCGTGCTTGTACAGGAAAGTGTGCAGTGTTTTGCTGATTCAATGATCATAAACCTTGAAGGTGGCACAGCCTATTCACTTGCGGTAACCTCTGCATCAGAAGGCGGTACTGCCCCTGGTGTCGAATTCTACCTTTGTGCCTACCAGGTTACAGGTCCTGAAAACAATGACTGTCCGAATGCTATTAATTTTGAGGAATCAGCGGATGCAACCGGTGGTAATACTGTTTCCGGAACAAACGAAAACGCAACCTATTCTGCAGACGCATGTTACGGAACGAGTTATACCGGAGTATGGTACACTTTCACAGCTGCCAATTCAGGTCAATACACTTTTGAATTTGCAGGGCTTTCAGGATCGCCATCCTATAGTATCTACGAGGGTTCTTGTGGTGATCTGACCGCTATGACAGATTGTTACCTGTCCGAATCTGTAACCTTCGATGCAATTGCAGGCAATACTTATACAGTAAGTATTCAGGCAGAAGATGTTTCTACATTTGAATTCTTCGTTTACCCAAGCCTGCTGCCACCTGCCAATAATGACTGTGTAAATGCAGAATTATTTGAGGAATCAGAAGACAATACCGGCAATAATACAGTAAGTGGAACCAATGCAGGCGCCTTCAGTTCACCTGAAGCCTGTTATGATGAATCGTACCAGGGAGTTTGGTACACATTCATAACTGCTTATACGGGTATTTACGTATTTGACTTTACTGGTCTGGAAGGAGATGCTTCCTATACCATTTACACCGGAGGTTGTGAAAATCCGGTATTTGAAGAAGGTATCATCAGTTGTTATAATACCGGAGATGCGATGTTTGCTACCGAAGCAGGAACAACTTACCTGGTAAGTGTCCACGCAGAAGGTCCTGCAACTTATGAATTCTTCGTGTATCCTGAAGAAATTGTTGGAACGGAAGACCTGACGCAGACGGCAGGCTTGAAGTATTTCCCAAATCCTGTTTCAGGTGACAATCTCAACCTCAGTGCTGATGAGTATATCTCAGCAGTGACTGTTTTCAACACTTTGGGACAAAAATTGATTACAGTTACTCCTGAAGCTACTAATCACTCCATTAATCTGAGTCACATGGAATCTGGTATTTACTTTGTGGAAGTAACGATTAACGGGGCCATGCAGACTTTCAAAATTGTAAAACAATAAAACAGTGTTAAATACACCAGACAACCTATCCATAAGATAGGAGTCTCATAAGGGTTATGAAGGGCCCGGGGTTTTCCCGGGTTCTTCTGCCCGAAATGAATCCCGGCTACTGAAGGCTGGCCTCTTTAGCCCTCAACTTCCCTTTGAGGAAAATGTTCTTCCAGGGTCTGGTCCATACACTTCAACAACCATTTATTACTGATCACAGGTTTATCAGTCGTTACATATTCATCCCTTAATTTCTCCAATTCTTCCTTGAACTTTTTCTTTCCAATAACCATTCTGGAGTTCAACAAATGCACAAACTTCTTAGTGAAAAACACTAAATTCTGGGTACTCTTGATCCTGTCGGCAGAAATCTTTTTATTTCTCATCAGCATCAGTCTAAAACTTTCCAAAAAAGATAACAACAAATCGTATTCCTCCAGGTCATAAAAGATCTTTATCTGTAAAATCTTGGCGTTGATCTGGTAGAAAAAAGTGTGGGTAAATTTCATTTTACTCAATAAAAGCAAAGCTTCCTCATATTTTTCCTGTTTATGATATAATACAGCACGGGAAAAATTATAGGTGTTTTTCCTAAAAGCCACAGGAAGGTATGGTCGATATTTTTCTATAATGGATTCTGCCATATCGAATTTATTCAACCCACATGCAAGAACAATAATGTTTTTATAATCCAAATGGGTGATCTCATTATTTTTTATTAAGATCCCTTCCTCTAACGCAGCCTTATACAATCGAAAAACCACTTCAATAAAATTATCCTCATCGGTATTTAAGAACGAAATCCCTTTCCCAATGGCAAATCGGAAGAGTAACCAGAGGTCTTCCTTGTTAAACTTTGAACGATTCTGCTCAAAATAGTCCACCAGGTTAAAATAATGTTCATAATTATCAGGCTCCAGGAAGGTCAGTAATATTTTATAATAAATATTAATGATTTCATTGTTTTTAAAATAATCCCACCTGCTTTCGACATACGATAAGACCTCATTAAGCATCCCAAGGTCAAATTCACAATTGAGCACCACCATCCTGTTCAGCATATCACAGGATATCTTCAGCTTCTGCAAAACAAACTTGACATCCAGGGCTTCTCCTTCTCCCGCAAGGTACTCTGTGCTGAAACGTTTCCTCCTTAAAACTACACTCTGGTCGGTAAAAAAATGTACATTATATAGTCGGTTGAAATAACTCAGGTCTTTTATCTCCGTTTCCTCTAATTCAGAAAATTCTTTGGCAGAAATACTGTTATGCAATTTCCACATGTTCCGTTTCAAAGTACCATTTAGTAAGTGCCGAACAAAAGTGCCTCGATCATTGGATTCAAGTTGAACCAAAAACTTCTTCAACAACTCCGTAAGGTTAAACATCAGGGTATTTATTTTCAACTCCCGATATTTTCCCGAGTATATCCTGGAAAAAACGCCCTCCTTGGTTAAACTCTCCCAACGGTCCTTTTCTTCATAGAGGATGTCAAAAAGCTGGGTCGTTTCCTGATGCTTATTAAAAAACGGAGACTGGACAAACTCTCCAAAACGTCGAAGTTCGCTGGATGTCAAATGCTGAAGACTGACTATTAATTTGCTATTCTTCATATACTATCCGATTTCAACCAAATTTCAGAGCTATTAAATTTACAATAAAAAACTAATAATCAACAAAAAACACATAACAATTAAACAAAATGAACCAAATTACTGTAAAAAATGAACTTCTTTTTATCCCCACTGATCAGGAACTTCGTCCTCGTAATTAATCAATAATTCAAACCACATTATTGAATTTAAAGCACCGTGCCTGGTCTCCAATTCAGGCATCAAAATGACATTATTATGTTAAAATCATTTCTACCGATCATTTTGGTGATTTTCACTACTCAATTATTATTTGCTCAAGCCGGAATCCTGGACCCTTCGTTTGCAGATGAAGGTGTTCTGAACCTCGATCTCAATGGCGACCACGACATACCTCAGAGTGTCGCATTGCAGGAAGATGGTAAAATCGTTGTCATTCTTTCAGGTTCAACTGGAGATGGATCATTTGACCTCGACATTATCGTCGTCAGGCTCAATAGTGACGGAACGATAGACGATTCCTTTGCTGATAACGGGCAATTTCAATACGGCAATCCCAATGCCACAGAACTTGCTTATCACATCGAAGTTCTGGAGGACGGAAAAATCATGGGAGCCGGATGTTACGGAACAAGCAATGCTAATCCCGATTTATTATTATTCCGGTTAAACCCGGACGGTACCCCGGATCCTACATTTGGGGAAGACGGAATTTCCATTTACCCCTTTGACCTTGGACAGGATTACATCCGAAGTTTTGAAGTCAGAGGGGATGGCAAAATAGTTTTCTGCGGATACAGTACAGAACCTGGCTATATCTATACCCGAAATATTGTTGGAAGATTCAATGCAAATGGATTCATTGACAGCACTTTTGCCAACAATGGCATTTTAATGTGGGGTGGGCACGAAACTTTTAATGAGTTACACGACATGGTTCTCGCTGAAGATGGCAGTATCCTGACTTGTGGTTATAGCGCTCCGGCGGGTGCAAACAGAGTCGCCATTTACAAAATCCTTGAGGATGGCAGTGATTTTGACACCACCTTTGCCGATGGCGGCCACTTATTGACACCATATTCAGGAATAGCAGAAGATATCATTATCCATTCCAATGGAAACATACTGGCAACCAGTGATATTAACAATGTTAATGGTGTTGACCTTGCGGTTTTGGCATATGATGACCTTGGCAATCCGGTAACTTCTTTTGGTATGGACGGATTATTCTATCTTGATATTGATGCAGTTGATCAGCCGAGATCTCTGGTTGAACAGGTTGATGGCAAGGTCATCGTGGGCGGCGCCAGTGGAGGTAACTTTTTCACAGGCGGCCCTCCGGGAGCACTATTGACTGCCAGATTTTTTGAGAATGGAGAAATAGACACTTCATGGGGAGACCTGGGATACGTAACTACGGATATACCTGAAACCCTTGGAGCTATTATTAACGATATGGTCATTCAGCCTGACGGCAAGGTCGTTGTGGCAGGGCAACATGCGGCCCTGGGTGGCAATGATATGGTAGTGGCACGGTACGGCAACTTTATCGATCAGGACGAAGATGGCTTTGGACTGGATGAAGACTGCAATGATCTGGATATGGCTATTAATCCGGATGCGGAAGAAATTCCCAATAATGAAATTGACGAGGATTGCGACGGTATTGCCCTGATCATTGATGAGGATATGGACGGATACAATTCTGATGAAGATTGTGATGATCAGAATGCTGCCGTCAATCCGGATGCAACCGAAGTTCCTTACAACGGACTGGACGACGATTGTAATGAAAACACTCCGGATGATGATCTGGATGGCGATGGTTTTATATTAGAAGACGACTGCGACGACACTAATGCCTATATCAATCCGGATGCAGAAGAAATTCCCAACAATGAAATTGATGAAGATTGTGACGGCATGGACCTAATGGTTAGTGTGAATGAAACAGAACTGGCACAACAATTTGAGGTTTTCCCAAATCCTGCGGAAAATTACATTACCATTCAATTCGATGCTGCTGACCTCCATATGAAACAAATTGAACTCAGTGACTACACAGGGAAAAAGCTGCTTAGGGAAACTCCTGATGTAAATGCAGGAATGTTCCAAATTCAGCTGGGTCACTTACCTCAAGGCTTATACTTATTGACTATTTACACCGACACAGGTATTGCATTGAAAAAGATCATTAAAAAATAAGCCATGAAAAAGTATATAGTTTTAATCATTATAAGCTGCCTGTCCACATTGGTATTGTTCGGCCAAGCAGGAGAGCTCGATATCGGGTTTGCGGACAATGGGATCCTGGAATGGGATGCTTCCGGAGCATTTGACCGCGGGCAAGCGATTGCTGTCCAACCGGACGGTAAAATTGTTGTAGCCTTAAACGGGGCGTTTCCCAATTCGAATGGAAGTGATATTGGCGTTGTGAGAATCAACGAAGATGGAAGTCATGACACTTCCTTCGGTAATGAAGGTGTTTATTTTTATTCCAATCCTAGTGGATTGGATGCTGCCACAGATGTAATCATTTTAGAGGATGAAAAAATCCTGGTTTCAGGTTGGATTAGCCAGGGTGGTGCCTTTTCTGATTTTGTGGTCATCCAATTAAATACCGATGGCACTCCTGATGCTTCTTTCGGAACAGAGGGTGTAAAATCCTGGTCCATTTTTGAAGATGGCAGCGCAGATATCGCCAATTGCCTGGCTGTCACCGAAGAGGGCAAGATTCTCGTTGGTGGTCAAAGCAGGTTGCCGCTGGATAGTTATCACAGCAACGTTATCTGCAGGTTAAATCCTGATGGCATGATCGATTCGACCTTCGGCTCTAACGGCATTTATATCTGGAATCCAGATAACACACCTAAGGAAACACACAAGCTTGATTTTGCTGATGACGGCAGAAT
>QQUB01000241.1 GCA_008501835.1 Bacteroidota bacterium | reverse complement strand
GGTTTAATTAAAAAATTAGGTATTTAGTGACCGTAAGGTAATAATAAATTTTCTTCTTCCTTGTTAATATTAAGTTATTATTAGTTATCGTAATCTTACCTTCATCCTAACTGGTTGATGGTCAGAGAATAAAAATCCCAGATCATCCGCCTGAATTTTCATTAACTGAACATTCGGAGAAATCAGAAAGAAATCGATCAGTGTTATAAATGTTTCCCCGGGCCTAAAACTGTCCCTGACTTTCCTGTTGGTTGGCGTATTTGGATCATAACACCAAGTCCAGTCAGAAGGAACATAACCATGTTCAATATTGGTTTGGGTATACCCTGAAGTATTTCCCGGCATAAATTTATCAAACTGAAATCCCGGAGGGCATTGATTCCAGTCTCCTCCAACGATAACATAGTTTCCCTTTTCATATTCCTCCAGAAAAATCTGGTTCAGGAATTCCATTTGAGCCGCCTTAAGCGATCCATCCTTATCATAGGCTGAATTATGGACATTGATCACCACCAGTTCCTTACCATTATTCACCTTAAACCGTTGGATGGCGGCACATCGATCCAATTGAAAAATGCGGGTCGGCCAATCAAAAGTACCGGGTAGTTGAACTCTGGAGGAAGACTCAGGCTGATACTTCGAAAATGACCCCAGCCCACTGTCGGTTGCTCCATAGGCTTTCCAGGGTTGAAAAATGGGTAAAGGCACCCAATCAACCTTATAATTCACCGCATAACAATTGGCATAACCAGGTAACAATTCAGATATATTGGCAAACTGATTAGTATAGTAACTTCTCTTGGAGCGTTCTTCGACTTCCTGAAAAAGCATAAAGTCCGAAGGATTTCCCTGGATATAGGTTTCAATACCTTCGTTGTATTTTTCAACATTTTCCTTGGAAGAACGAACCATTCTATCCCCGGAAAAGAACATATTACCTCCATCAAAAAAGAAATTGGCTTCCGCTCCTAACCCTCCATACCCCAAATTCCAAATGGTAAACGTCAAAATACTATCCTGAATGACGGTTATTTTTGCTTCCCGTACGGGGTCCAGGGCAATTTCAGCATCCGGTTGGAAATCCCTCACGGTACCATAAATTAAAACACCACCCACATAAACAAGGATCAGTAAGGCAATCCACAGCAATCCTTTAAGAATTATTTTAAAAATACTTTTCATTAAAAAAACATTAGGGAATTGTGACTTTGGTCCAAATGACCGTCTTAAAAGCAGAGTTAAACCTCTTTTCTCAAATTATCTTTGTCTCGAAGACCTTTTGTACCTAACAAAAGGTCTTTTTTTGTGCGTATTGAACAAAACCTGGGTAAAATTACCTGGGAAGAAAACCTCCGAGGTTTTGGGTATCTAAACCAGTAGAATTATGCAAAAATTGATCCGATACTACTATTGAAACCTCGGAGGTTTTCCCATGTTTAAAGTTTTATCTTGTACTATTTTTTTACTCGTCATCAAGTAATTGCCTGAGTTCATTGAGTTTCATCATACATTCGATCGGAGTCATGGAATTAATATCCAAATCCAGGAGAGATTCTTTCAATTTACCGGCTACCGGATCAACAGTTTCGAAAATGCTCAACTGATAAGCGTCGGTAGAAATGTTCTGCGTTTGAGGTTTTTCAGAAAAGACTTCTCCGCTTCCTGAATTACCGTTTTCATCCCCAATCGATTTTTTCTCTAATTGAGAGAGAATGTGATTGGCTCTCTCTACAACTGCTCTGGGCATTCCGGCCATTTTTGCAACATGAATTCCAAAGCTGTGCGCACTTCCTCCTTCTTTTAATTTTCTAAGAAAAATAACTTTGTTACCCACTTCCTTGATGGAAACGTTGAAGTTTTTAATCCTGGGGAATTTATTGGCCAATTCATTCAATTCATGATAATGGGTAGCAAACAGTGTTTTAGGCCTGCTTTTTCCATTACTATGTAAATACTCCGCGATGGACCAGGCGATGGAGATCCCGTCATAAGTGCTGGTCCCCCTTCCGATTTCATCCAGCAAGATGAGGCTTCGATCGGAAACATTATTCATGATGCTAGCTGTTTCATTCATCTCCACCATGAAAGTCGATTCTCCGGAGGAAATATTATCAGAAGCCCCTACCCTGGTAAAAACCTTATCGACGTAACCCAGTTTGGCGCTCTCTGCCGGCACAAAAGACCCCATCTGGGCCATCAGGCTGATCAAAGCCGTTTGCCTCAGTAAAGCAGATTTACCGGACATATTTGGTCCGGTAATCATCAGTATTTGCTGATTTTCATTATCCAGATACACATCATTGGGCACATAGCTTTCACCGAGTTCCAATTGTTGCTCAATTACGGGATGTCGGCCATCTTTTATGTCAATAAGCAAAGAATCATTGATTTCGGGCCTGCAATACTTGTATTTGGACGCGATTTTTGAAAAAGATAAAAGACAATCCAGCTGAGCTATGAGATTAGCATTGTGCTGAACTGCTCTTGTATAATCTGCAAGAGCAAAAACGAGTTGTTCGTATAACTTCGCTTCAAGTGCAAGGATTTTCTCTTCGGCACCCAGAATTTTACTCTCAAGTACCTTCAGTTCATCTGTAATGTATCGCTCGGCATTAGTCAAAGTTTGTTTTCTGACCCAATCATCAGGAGCCTTGTCTTTGAACTTATTTGTCACCTCCAGGTAATAGCCAAAAACATTGTTGAACCCTATCTTCAGGTTGGTGATGCCGGTACGAAGTATTTCCCGTTCCAGAATTTCTTCTAAAAGTGACTTACTATTGTGAATGATATTTCTCAGCTCATCCAGATCCTTATTGAAACCATCGGCTATAACTCCTCCCTTTGCTACATTCACCGGAGGTTCTTCAACGATTTGTTTGGCCACCATTTCGCAGAGGCCTGTGCAAGGGTTTAAAAGTTCCCCGATTTTAGACAGGTTCTCATTTCCGGTCTGGTCGAGAAGTTCTTTAATATCAGGAATCGTCAGCAATGCTTTTTTTAGCTGAACTACCTCTCTGGGATTGATTTTGGAAAGGGAAACTTTTGAGATCAATCGTTCAATATCCCCGATCTGACAAATCTCCGAATCCAGATCTCTGGCCAGTGGAGCTTTTTCAAGAAAACAGTCCACCATATCATGCCTCTGTTGGATCTTCTGAGGTGCTTTCAGTGGCAGTACAATCCATTTCTTGAGCAACCTTGCGCCCATTGGAGAAACGGTTTTATCCATCACTTTAAGCAGGGGCACTCCTGTTTCATGAGGAGAGTATATCAACTCGAGATTTCTGATAGTGAACCTGTCCAGCCAAACGTAATTATCAGGTTGAACCCTGCTGATCCCGGAGATATGGCGAAGATTCTTGTTCTCTGTAGTTGACAGGTAATGCAAGATGGAACCAGCTGCAATTTGAGCATTTTCCATTTCTTCGACTCCAAAACCCTTCAGATTTTGAACTTCAAATTGTTCGAGCAGCTTTTCTCTGGTGTAATCGGGCGTAAAGACCCACTCATCCAGCGTGAAGGTGTAATATTTCTCCCCGAATTTCTTTTCAAAAACCTTCTTTTTATCCTTTGAAAAAATTACTTCAGAGGGGTTGAAGGTCTGCAGTAATTTATCGATATATGACAAATCCCCCTGGCTCACCAGAAATTCTCCGGTAGATATATCCAAAAAAGCAATGCCCGCTTCATCTTTTCTGCCAAAATAGACTGCGGCGAGGTAATTATTGCTCTTGTGGTCCAGCAACTTATCATCGATAGCCACACCCGGGGTTACAATCTCAGTAACACCTCGTTTGACGATCTTTTTTTCCTTGGAGGGTTTTTCCAGTTGCTCACAAATAGCTACTCGGTAACCAGCCTTGACCAAACGGGGAAGATAAAGGTCCATTGAATGATGCGGAAAACCAGCCAAAGCAATGTCACTACCTCCATTATTTCTGCTGGTGAGAATGATTCCCAACACCTGAGAGGCCGTCACAGCATCATCAGCAAAGGTTTCATAGAAATCTCCTACCCTGAACAATAAGATTGCATCAGGATATTTCGCTTTAACCTTGAAATATTGCTGCATCAGGGGAGTGATTTTCCCCACTTTCGAACTCTTTGTCGCTGTTTTTTTGGCCAATGTGATGAATTTTTAGAAAGGCTAAAATAACAGAATTTCAGGGAGAAAGTGAAAGGCTAAACGAAAACTTTCTGCATACTTCTATTAGTGGTTCGGGTCTTTTTTGTTAAATTTCAATTGAAATTAGAAGCGATTTCTATTTTGGACGAAAAAACGATAAAAACTACTGGTATGAAAAAACTTTACTTACTATGTCTTTTACTCCTTTCAGTTCTCTTTTTGGAGGCCCAGACTTTATTTACTAATGTTGCCGGCTCCCAGAATATTGATCAGGTTTACGTGTCCGGCATCGGCGGAGGGGTAAGTTTCTATGATTTTGACAACGATGGATTGGACGACCTGACATTGGCAACTGCCGAGGGTTCAACAATTCAGTTTTACAAAAATACGGAGGGTAACTTCGTTCTGCAGGACGCTTTTGTCGATCATCAGGGGCAGGCAGAACATCCTTTATGGGTGGATTTTGATAATGATGGCGATAACGATCTTTACGTTACCACCGTTGATGGAACCAATAAGTTATACCGGAACAATGGCGAAATGGTCTTCACAGACATTACTGAAACCGCTGGCCTGCCCATCAATGATCACAGGTCGTTTGGTGCTTGTTGGGCTGATATTGACCGGGACGGATGGCTCGACCTCTATTATGGGGAAAGAAAATTTCCCATCAATTCAGGTATTAACGAAAACCGGCTTTTCCGGAATAATGCAGATGGCACTTTTACTGAAATAACGGTAGAATCAGGAGCACAGGACCCTGACAAAATACCTTTTTGCTCTTCCTTTATTGATTACAACAATGATAAATGGCCAGACATCTACACGACAAATGATAAGGGCTCCATCAACACATTACTTAAAAATAACGGAGACGGAACCTTCACAGATGTTGGAGAAGTCGCTAATGCTGATCTTACCATGGATGGTATGGGCATAGCTTTAGGAGATTACGATAATGATGGTTGGCAGGATCTGTACCTTTCCAATATTCCGGTTGGAAATAAACTGCTTCACAATTTAGGATATTCGGAAGAACTACAAGAGGTGATTTTTGAAGAAGTTGCAGCAGCTTCCGGAGTTGGATTTTATGGAATTTCCTGGGGCACAAATTTCTTTGATGCAGATAATGACGGACATCTTGACCTTTACGTCAACAGTCTGAGGCTTAACACGGATACCATTTCCAATACGATCTTTTTTAATGATGGGGAAGGTCAGTTTTTTCAGGAATATGCAGGATTCGGATCAGACACCATCAGTACTTTTTGTAATGCCATCGGTGATTACAACCAGGACGGGTATCCGGATATTATTGTGTCCGGATTCGAAACCAACAATGCAAGGTTATGGAGCAATGAGGGGACGGAGAATAACTGGGTTAAATTAAGCCTGGAGGGAATACTCAGTAACCGTTCCGGTGTCGGAGCAAAAATCGAAGTATATATCAATGGCAACTACCAGATGAGATACACACATTGTGGCATTGCTTTTATGGGTCAAAATTCAGGAACCGAAATCATCGGAACCGGCAGTTCAACGGCGGTTGATTCA
>QQUB01000192.1 GCA_008501835.1 Bacteroidota bacterium | reverse complement strand
CAGGCATATATTCACTACCACCGAAATCCCCGTCAGGCCTTGAACAGGAGTTCAAAGCAACAATGGTGATAATAACGATTAGAAAATTTCTTATATTCTTCATTAGTAACTATTGACTTGCTTTCAAAATTTTAAATCGTAGCTGTTTCCACAGAACCAGCACCGGTTGAGGAGAAAAAATCCTTAAGCTTTTGAACATCAGTATTGTCCGTTTCAAAAGCAATGCAGAATTTATCATCCGTAATACGATCATTCAACCTGATGGTCTTTGATCCTGGCCATAGCCCACAAATAGTATAAAAAGTGATTACCATTCCTACAGAGGAGAACAAAACCGTCAACTCAAACATGATCGGCACAAAAGCCGGGAATGAGAAATATGGTTTTCCACCAAAAATGATCGGCCAGTCACGAGTAAATACCCAGGTCATAAACAGGAAGGCCGTGAGTGTTCCGATGGCACCATAAATAAACCCTGCAATGTGCAAGCGGCTCTCTGAAAGTCCCAAAAGCGGGTCGAGACCATGGACAGGGAATGGTGTGTAAACATCCATAATGTCCAGATGTTCCTCATTTGCTTTTTTTACGGCAGACATTAATACCTCTTCGTCATCATATAGGCCGTATAGCACTTCTTTATTTTGATTTTCCATCACTTTGGATTTATGATTGTCGATTTATTTTCTATTAATGATGTTGATTGGCATTTTCACCGGTATACTGATCACCGTAGCCTTTGAGGATTGATTTAACCTCGGCAATAGCCACAACCGGAGCCAGTCTGGTGAAGATTAGGAACAATGTGAAGAATAATCCCAAAGTTCCGGCAAATAACCCGATCTCAACCCAGGTTGGAGAATAGTAACTCCAGCTAGAAGGCAGATAATCTCTGGCAAGTGTGGTCGCGATGATCACGAAACGCTCGAACCACATACCGATGTTGATAAAGATCGACATGAAGAACGTCCACCAGATGCTTCTACGGATTTTTCTGCTCCAGAAGATCTGTGGAGAGATCACGTTACAGGACATCATTCCAAGGTATGACCACCAATAAGGTCCCATAACCCTGTTGTAGAATGCAAACTGCTCATAAATATATCCGGAATACCATGCGATGAACAACTCTGTCAGGTAAGCAACACCAACAATAGATCCGGTCAACAGGATCACCTTGTTCATTACATCAATATGCTCAATAGTAATATACTCTTCCAGGTTCAGTACTTTTCTGGCAATCAACATGAGTGTTTGTACCATGGCAAACCCTGAGAAGATCGCACCCGCAACGAAGTATGGCGGGAAGATCGTGGTATGCCAACCTGGAATCACTGACGTAGCAAAGTCAAAGGATACGATGGTGTGTACAGAAAGTACCAGCGGCGTAGCCAATCCAGCGAGGATGAGGGAAAGACTCTCCCATCTTTGCCAGTGTTTTGCTGAACCATTCCAGCTGAAGGAAGCCATATCATAAAGCTTGCGGCGAAGTCCTTTAGCTCTGTCACGCACTGTTGCAAGATCCGGCACCAAACCTGTGTACCAGAACAACAGCGATACCGTGAAATATGTGGAGATCGCAAATACGTCCCACAACAACGGAGAGTTAAAGTTTACCCATAATGGACCACGGGTGTTTGGATATGGGAAAATAAAGAATCCCAGCCAGAGACGTCCCATGTGAATCAGCGGGAACTGCCCCGCACACATTACGGCAAAAATAGTCATCGCCTCAGCAGCACGGTTTACACCGGTACGCCACTTCTGACGGAACAATAACAGGATTGCGGAGATCAGCGTACCCGCGTGACCAATACCTACCCACCAAACGAAGTTGGTAATATCCCATCCCCAGTTGATAGTACGGTTGAGGTCCCAGGACCCGATTCCTACCCAAATGGTCCATCCAACACAGAAAACATAAAATGCCAGAAGCGATGCGGAAATGCTAAATGCAATCACCCACATCAAACTAGGTGTTTTTTCTGTCGGAGCACAAATATCTTCCGTGATCTGATGGTAATCCTTGTGTCCAATTATTAACGGTTCTCTTATTGGAGAAACTACTGCACTCATGTTGTATATTTTAACAAAATTCCGGCTTTCACCGTAAATGAGTAATTCAAAAAAATATTAGGCGTCTAATTCTTCGCTACGATTGTGAATCTTAGCTTTGTAAGCTACAGAAGGACGAACGTTCGTCTCCTCCAGCACATAATAGTTAAGCGGGTTGTCCATTTTTTTGGCAAGCTCACTTTCTTTATTGTTACCGTCTCCAAAGTGGATAGCGCCGGTAGGACAAGCTGTCTGACAAGCCGTCTTAACCTCCTGATCTCTCAGGGCACGACCTTCTTTCTTGGCAGTCAGTTTTCCTTCCTGAATACGCTGTACACAGAAGCTACATTTCTCAATCACCCCTCTTGAACGAACTGTCACATCAGGGTTCAGTACCATACGAGTGAGGTTGTCCGCTCCATAAGGAAGTTCTTCGTCCATTACGGAGAACTCATTGATTGGGAACAAGTCAGCTGTAGTGTAATCCAGCCAGTTGAAACGACGTACTTTGTACGGACAGTTGTTCGCGCAATAACGCGTTCCGATACAACGGTTGTAAGCCATCTGGTTCAAACCTTCAGCACTGTGGTTGGTAGCAGCTACCGGACAAACATTCTCACAAGGAGCATTGTCACAGTGCTGGCACAACATCGGCTGGTAAACAACACTTGGATTTTCGTAATCGCCGTAGTAGTAACGGTCGATACGGATCCAGGTCATTTCGTGATGACGGTGTACCTCATGTTTTCCAACAACAGGTACATTATTTTCAGCAACACAGGCTACCTGGCAGGCACCGCAACCGATACATCCGTTCAGATCGATGTGCATTTCCCAGTGGTGACCCTGGTCGTAGAATTTTTCTTTGTATTCTTCGTAAGGATAAAGCGTCTTGGAATTCAAATGCTCTGCATGGTGACGCTTGTGGTCGATATGCTTGACCAAATCCTCAACCTCATCCACATGTGACTGGTAAATGATGGAACGTTCTGTCAAACCACCCTGGAAACCTTCTCCGAGGGTCATCACCGTCTTCTCATCAACATTCAATGGTTTTCCAGTATCCTCGTCTTTGATCAATTCGCCGTTTTCATCACGTGCAGTTACCCCCATCGTGTGGTGGTACTGTACACAGGCAAATTCCTTATCTGTATCCACTTTGTCAGATACACTTACATTGGTCGCGTAGTACTGAGTATTTCCATCGGCATCAACAGTCAGCCATGGATAAACATCCACACCTACCTGATTACCCAATGCTCTTCCGACTTTTCCTGTATTTTTTCTTCCGTATCCAATAGCCAGACCAACGGTACCTTCCATTTGTCCAAACTGACGGATTACAGATGTAATATGGCTTGTTTCTCCCACCTGAACCTCAACTTTATCGGCCTGTGAGTACATCTCCATGCCATTAAGGTCCTTAAATGAGGTGAAGTTGTTCCCTCCTTCCCACTTTACAGGAATTGTAAGGTTGTTACCCCATACACAACGAGTAACCGGATCAGGCATTTCCTGTAACCATGGATTGTTGGCATATACACCACCACCCATGTTGACCGTTTCAAAGAAACTGATCTCGAGTTCACTGCCTGAAGGCTTGCGAACCTTAGCCGCAGCTGCGTTAACATCTGCAGAAAAAGCTACCTGAATAGCAGCTTGCTCAACTTCAAAAATACCGTCGTGCAGTGTACTGTCCCAGTAGGCCTGGAAATCAGTGAAACGACTCTGAGTCGGGAACATATTTTGTTCCCAGTTAGCCATCACATATTCCATATATGGCTGTTCGGCATCTGCATTCAATTTATCACTTGCTGCCCAGCGCAACAGGCTTTCTTCCGCCTGGCGCGTTCCTTCACGTCCAACTGCACCGAAGATCGGGTTGATGGTTGGCTGAATGAGGCTGTAGTGACCGCGCTTTGGATTCGCATCTCCCCAGCTTTCCAAATAGTGGTGCGTAGGAGCGATATAATCACAAAGGTCGCTGGTCTCATTAGGTGTTCCTGAGAAGGAAACTTTCAGACCAACTTTGCCCATTCCTGTAGCAAATGCCTGAGCATCAGGTAAATCATACGCCGGGTTTGCACCATCCATAACAAAAATGGCATCGACATTTCCGGAGTTCATATCCTTAACAAGGTTACGAACATCACCATCAACACCCTGACGCTGCAGTGAAGCATTGGTGAAAGTAATGGTGTGGCCGTAGCTGCCCAACATGTCGTTGATAGCGTTGATCAGCACCTGCTCACCTGTATTATTTGAACCGGAAACCACCAAAGCGTGATTTCTGTTGGCAATCAATTCTTCTGCTACTTTAGCAATTTTAGCAGCTTGATCTCCTGACATAGAAGGTCCGCTAACTGTTGCACCGCCCATAGCTTTGGCAACTTCATTATACAAGGCTACGATCGCAGCACCTTGTTCTGAAGGTTTGACCAAAATACGGTTGTCTGCATTTGAACCTGTCAGGGTCATGTGGCTTTCAACCTGAATATGGCGTGACATGCTCGCTTTGCTTACATCATCGATCTTACGGTTTTTGATGTAATCCGCTGCATATTCTATCGGAGAGATCCAGGATCCGAGGAAGTCAGCATCAAAACTGACGATCACTCTTGCCTGATCGAAATGATAATCAGGAATTACCTGCTGACCAAAGCTCTGCTGGTTTGCCTGAAGCATCGCTGAGCTGGATACCGGGTCGTAGGTAACTACCTTAGTATTAGGATATTTTACAGCAAAATCAGCCATTGCCTGCATAGAGGAAGGGCTGAGATTGGTATTCATAACGATTCTGACGTTTGCATTGGCAGACAATTTACCACCAATAGCCTGATCGAGGTCAGCCCAGGTCATTGCTGTTCCGTCTCCGGCTGCCGGACCATCAAAACGGCTGGTATCATACAGGCTCAAAACACTTGCCTGAGCTCTTGCACTGGTACCACCTTTGGTAACTTTTGAAAAGCTGTTACCTTCAATCTTGATCGGACGACCTTCACGGGTTTTAACCAAAACAGCGCAATAGTCACCACCCTGGATAAAGGATGAAGCATAATAACTGGCAATACCAGGAACGATACTGTCCGGTTTCATTACGTAAGGAATGGCTTTTTTCACAGGGATATCACATCCTGCTGCAACGGCCGCCGTTCCAATTCCAAATCCTAAAACCTTGAGAAAGTCACGACGGTTGGCCGGAGATTCCATGAACCTTTTGTCCGCAACTTTGTCAAAGAAGATTTCATCCTTGAATTCCTCTTTAGAAGCTTTCTGAAATGCCGGGTCGTTGGTCAATTGTTCAACGCCTACCCAAACTTCTTTTTGCTTATTCTTCATTTTTATGAATTATGCGATCTTTTTCAAAAATTAAGTTCTGACCGGGAAAGCACCCGGATCATTAATAGTGACATTTCTGGCAATCCAGACCACCGATATCTTCAACGGTAACTTTATCTCTGGTGCCTTTCTTCAATTCTTCGTGGTACTTGGCATATGATTTATAATAATCATTGCCTTCGAATTGAACTTCTGTCTGTCTGTGGCAGTTCACACACCATCCCATACTGAGTGGTGCCTGCTGCTCCACAACTTCCATCTCCTCAACAGGACCGTGACAGGTTTGACATTCCAGTCCACCTACGGTGACGTGC
>QQUB01000090.1 GCA_008501835.1 Bacteroidota bacterium | reverse complement strand
AAGGAGGGAACTTTATGACACGTTTGTCCGGATCAGCCCTGAGTAGCAATGGAAAAGGAAGATTGTTGCATTGGGGAGTTAATTATGGATTGAGATCCCAGGACCAGGCAGGAGATTTTATGTTTCGTTTTTGGCCCGAAAATCATACCGGTGAGAAGATAGCGGTAAGTTTTGAATCTGGGGGGCAGGTCGTTCGCAGGCAAAGTATTGGACTCGAAGGGGCCATGAATTTTGGTTCACTTTCTATACAGGGAGAATACAAACATTTCCGAATCAAAACGGATGAGTTGAACTTTGATATGCATGGATATTATGTCTTTGCCGGGTTTTTCCTGACGGGGGAGTACAGGCCTTATAAAAATGGTGCCTTTGGCAGAGTAATACCCAATAAATCCATTGATGAAGGTGGATGGGGGGCCTTGGAGGTTTTAGCCCGATTTTCTGTAATGGATGCTGAGCAGGCACCAACTACTTTTTACAGTATGGAAACAAATGGCAGAATTTGTGACGCCACGCTGGGTATGAACTGGTACCTGACATCACATGTCCGCCTGATGTACAATTTTGTGCATGCCGATATAGGGTTCAGGTCACCATGGTCTGATTTTGATGCCAATGGGCATACGGTTAGGGTACAGGTGGATTTTTAAGGGCATAAAACCTGGCACTAATCTGATGCCAAACCGGCATTCGCACAATTTCTAATAAAATGCATTAAGCCTGATATTTCTTCTTCATTTATATCTTTATAATGGGGCATTCCCCGGTCAACTCTGGAGCCTTCTTTTACAATTTTTGTAAAAGCTTCTTTATCAATACAAATAGCGGAGGCTCTTAAGTCAGGGGCCATACCTCCTGAAATACCACCGCTACCGTGGCATCTGTTGCAAGCTCTCGTATAATACTGATTAGCACCTTTTGCCACCAAATTCTGGTCAACTTCAAATTCGTGAACGGCCAATGGTTGCGGGAAATACGGTTCCGGTAGCGGAGGCATATCAGCCTCTCCTTCGAGGGAAAAGGTAATCAGCCTCCGGGAATGTACGCCATAGGCCCACCCCATGTCGTAGGCATCCTGACCGCCCACTCCAGCATAGATCCCGCCCCATCCTACAAGCACAGAAATATATTGTCTGCCATTGATTTTATAAGTAATCGGTGGTGCTGAAATTCCCAAACCTGCATTATATTCCCAAACAACCTCCCCGGATTCAGCATTGTACGCCAGTAACATACCATCGGACCTACCCTGGAAAACCAGGTTTCCGGCGGTGGTTAAAGTTCCTCCATTCCAGAAGGTTTCCTGGGGAACCGACCAGACTTCTTTTTGATGGACCGGATCCCAGGCAATCAGGGAGGCCATATAATCCCTGGGTTGCTTTTCAGGCGGATATAACCAAACCCCGGTACCTCCAACAAATTCAACCGAACGCCATTCTTCAAGATCAATCCCTGCGTCCGTATAGACAAACCCTTCATGAAGGGCAGGAATATAGGTCAGACCAGTAGTTGGGTTGTATGACATTGCCTGCCAGACATGGGCTCCATTAGCTCCGGGAGTGATATAAACCGGGCCATTTTCATATCGAATATTCTCTGTCTCGACAGGCCTTCCGGTCTCCAGATCAATACTTGTTGCCCAGGAGGTTTCAACAAAGGGCTCTGCCGAGATCAACTGTCCGTTTGCCCGATTGATCACATAAAAGAACCCATTCTTAGGAGCGTGTAGAATGGCCTTTATTTCTTCCCCCTCGATAACCAAATCAGCTAAAACGATGTCCATGGTTGAGTTGAAATCCCAACTTTCTCCCGGTGTTGTTTGATAATGCCATTTGTATTCTCCAGTATCCGGATCGAGAGCAACTATCGAACATAGGAATAAATTGTCCCCTCCACCGGGACTCCTGATCTTTTGATTCCATGGAGACCCATTGCCAGTTCCAATATACAGAACATCAAAGTCCGGGTCATAGGTAAACCCATGCCAGGCATTACCTCCTCCTCCATGTTTCCACCATTCCCCTTTCCAGGTTTCTGCTGCCATTTTCATGGCTTCACTTTCAAAGCCTTCTGCCGGATTACCTGGGACAATGTAAAATTTCCATGCTTCTTCCCCGGTATCCGCATGATAGGCAGTTACGAATCCCCTGGAAGGGCCGTTCTCAGTACCTCCGTTGCCGATCAGCACTTTGTCCTTAAAGGCTTTTGGTGCCCCGGTGATGTAAAGGGCTCGCTCTGGATCAAATGTCTGGACCATCCACAGCTTTTCTCCTGAATTGGCATCTAGCGCAAATAATCGACCATCCCAGGTAGCTCCAAAGACTTTTCCCTTATAAAATGAGAGCCCCCGGTTATGTACGAATCCAGCTTGTTTTTTACCACGGATACTTTTCCCCACTTCCGGATCGAATGACCAGATGAATTCTCCCGTTACGGCATTAACTGCTCTCACGATGTTCATAGTTCCCGTAAAATACATAATACCATCAACCACCAATGGTGTGGAAACCAAACCAACATCACCGGGTAAATCCATGTACCAATCCACTTTCAGATCCTGAACGTTATTCACATTAATATCGTCCTGAGGGCCAAAGCGTTTTTCACTGTGCGTGCGCCCATAAGCCAGCCAGTCAGTAACTTGTTCTTCATTGGAAATGGTTTCATCATTAACTTCCAGAGGTTGACCATTTTCGGTACATCCTGCGAAAAGAACTATCGTAATTAATGGAAGCCATATAATGGAAAAATTTGCTCGTGAACGGTTAATAATTCTTTTTGAAATCATGCTTGTCAGGTGTTGTTGGTTAATAGTGTAAACGGTTTGAACTGAGGCAATCCCCATTGATATAAACAGGACAGGCAAGGAGTATATGATTAAGGCAGGTGACCTCAACCAAAGCCTGTTGGCTATTGCCAGATGATGTGACTTATTATCAGGAATTTGTGTGTAAAGATCCAAATTTTTCGGGTTAGTTGCACAAAAACGTGCAGACCAATGAAAATCAGGAACTGAGTTGGCTGAGATTTTCATAATATTCCAACACTTCCTTCGCTCTCTCTGTAACAAAAAGATTGGGCCGGTTTATTGGCCCGATGGAGGAGGTCATATTGTTCATTTGTCTTTCCAGGGCCCAGCTGCCGTCACTGTTTTGTCGCGATTTCAGCAACTCAAGGGCAGATTTGAGTTCATTGGATTGAATGCCCTCGCGCTTAAGGATCCAAAGAATTTCCAGATAGTCGCTTTTGTACATATTGGGGAATGTAAGCAAGTCCATTTTTTTTACCATGATCCTGTCCGGTCTGCGTGAGCTGAAGCAAACCTTGTGTTTGAGAATGAAATCAACGCACTTATCCCGCAGCGCCTCAATATCTTTGGATCGCTGTTTTTGGGGTATAAATGAAATACCTTTCAGTAACTTGGTAATTCCCCAGTAACAGGTATGCTTTCCATAACAACTGGTGTTTGAACAAAACTCATTTTTGGGTTCTTCATATTGGCCGTCATCAAATCGCTGATTTTTGCAAAAAAACTCCAAAACCCGCTGGCTGTTTTCGTCAGGTGTACCATTGAAATAACAATCCAGGTAGAGCATATTACCGTTCAGGCAGGGGATAGGAAAATGATCCTCTTTTAAGGAGTAAATTCCGTAGTGTTTATCAAACAGATGCCTTTTTATTTCATGCAGAGGTTTCCGGACTCTTTCATCTTTTCTATCACATTTTAAATCTGCCAGTAAAATAAGCGTCCAGAGGGAGGCTTTGAAATTTGGGACATAATGCAGGTAATCAGGGTAGTACTTGTGCCCTGGAGGAATTTCCTTCCATAAACCGTTGTCTTTCTGAGCCGCAAAGATCCGGTTGATTATTTCCTGGCGTTTATTAGTCATTATTTTACATTTTTTCAGCAGTAGACGTGATAATTATTTCAATTCTTTCATTTTTCATATCTGCTTTCAATCTCTTGATTTTATCTTCTATCAATTGTAGATCATTTTCATAAATTAATGGCCTTGATTCTCCAAGACCAATTGCGGTAATTCTTTTTTCATTTATTCCAAGTCGAGCCAGTTCCTTCATCAATCCCTTTGCCATTATCTTACTTACGTCATTATTGTACTTACTGTTTCCCATTGTCGTGGAATGACAGAGGAATGCAATTTTCAGTTCTTTGTTTTTGGTTAAAAGGTAATTAAGGTGTCATAGGTTTGTTTGTTATTTCCATAATCATAACATGGCCTTACTGTACATGGACCGTCAAATGCTCGTTCAAGTTTGATGTTTCTTGACTGCCCTACATAGAATTTGGAGTCGTTCCAGCTAAAGGTGTTTTGGGTAAGGGATTCTCTAGGAATAATAAAAAATAGTATTGCCAAAATTGAAAGATTTTTCATGGGGTATCATTTTTGTTTTCTTGAATTTAGAGGAAAGGCCTGAAGGCCTGTCGTTGAGGGATAATTTTCCACGACGGCTTTAAAGCCGTCGCTATTGAGCTTTGGTCTGCTATATTTCAACCAGCAACCAGCAACCAAATTAACCCCTATCCCCCAACAACTTCTCAAAATTCAAATTTTTAAACGGAATACTATCGTCGAGGATCTTGCGATAGGCAATATGTTCCCTATCTACTTTCACGTTGAGGTGTTCCATCGCATTGAGCATCTTTTTATTGAGATCACGGATCGTGGTGAGCAGGATGTGTGAATATTTTTTGCTGCCGTATTCGTAGATATGGTCTACCAGGATGGGGATCACACCTTTGCCCTGGTAATCGGGATGGATGCCAAAAGCCAGGCCTTTGATTATTTTTCTTCCCGGTTTGAATTTACGGAAAAGAATTCCGGGCAAGGTGAAAATATTTATCCTTCCGTTGGCTCCCTTCAAAAACTGATTGATTTCCGGCATCAGCAGGCAAAATCCTACGGGTTGGTCGTCATGGTAAGCATAGCTGATAATGCCGGGATCTACCACGTTCTTGAGTTTTTTAAACATGCTGTAGACCAATTTGTTATCCAGCGGTTTGTAATAAGGGAAGTCCTTGAAGGCAGGGTTGTAAACTGCACAAAAGTCGTCTGCGTATTTTTGCAGGTTTTTGAGATCGGGATTTTCCACTCTCAGTCCATATTCCTTTTTACTTTTCTCTGCCGTTTGCCGGAAGTCTTCGTTTGGAATGTCCAGGGTCCTGCCTTTGAGGGTTAATACTTTTTCATAGGGTCGGTAGCCCCGGTCTTCAAAAAAACGAATGTAGTATTCCGGGTTGTAAGGTTCCGTGTAAATCGGTGCAAATCTTCCGGAAACGAGTAATCCCCAGAATTTGTCCCTTTCACCAAAATTGATCGGGCCATCGATAATCTGAACTTCCTTGCCAGTAAGCCATTGTTCAGCCGCTTCGAAAAGCATGTTGGCTGCATTATCATCATCGATACATTCGAAGAAACCCAGGGCTCCTTTGATATGTTCACGCTTTTTATTCCGGGCATGGTCGATAAAAGCAGCAATTCTTCCTACAGGGCTGTTATTGTTATCCAGCAAAACCATGCATTTGGCCTCGCCGTCGTTAAAAGTTTTATTATGAGCAGGAGTGAAGATCTTTTGGATGTCGCTTTCCAGCGGGGCGATCCAGAGAGGATCATTTTTATAGATCAAACGGGGGACCTTGTGGAACAACTTCCAGGTTATTTTGTCTTTTACATCAATAAGTCTCATT
>QQUB01000055.1 GCA_008501835.1 Bacteroidota bacterium | reverse complement strand
TCAGGTTGTAGTTTTTAATATAAATATTAATGGCGGTTCCATTTTGTTCTAAAACTTCCACTGCCGCATTCAGTTTTTCAGAAAAGGCATCAATCAATGTCATGCCAAAGGATTTCTTCTTATGAGTCGGATTAGTAGCCGAATATCCGACCCCATTGTCCTGGACACTTAATACCAGATCATCTGTTTGCTTTTTAAACGTCACATTGATCTCCCCGGTTGAATTTTCCGGGAAGGCATGTTTTAAGGCATTACTGAGCAATTCGTTTAGGATTAGACCTATGGGAATAAGGGTATCAACGTCCAGGTGAAGTGGCTCTGTTTCCATGTTAAAAGAGACCTTATCAGGATCAACGTTGTAGGAATCAAACAAACTCTGCCCTAGTTTGCCGATGTAGTCTCCAACTTCCATGCTGGTCATATGCTCAGTCTGGTACAAATTCTGATGAATGAGCGCCATGGATTTTACCCTGTTCTGGCCTTCCCGGATGGCATTTTTAGCTTCCTGGTCCTGGATGGTTCTGGATTGCAGATTTAGCAGACTGGAAATGACCTGCAGGTTGTTTTTTACCCTGTGATGGATTTCCTTGAGCAAAAGTTCTTTTTCCTGAAGTGAATTTTGGATGATGTCCTTTTGTTCTTCCAGTTGGCGGTTGGTCCTTGATTTGAAATACAGGAACCAAAGGGCAATAGCTGCAAGAGCAATGGCTGCCAGGGAAATGATCAGGAAATTTCGTTTTTTCAGGGATTCTCTTTCCAGTTGTAGTTGGGTTTCTGCCAGTTCCTTATCTTTTTTGGCGGCATCATATTTTTGTAAAGCCTCGGTAAGATTTTTATCTTTTTCAGACGTAAAAATGGAATCTCTTAAGGCTGTATAGTTGTGGAGCGTTTCCACAGCCTTTTTGTATTGCCCGGTCCGATTGTAAACCATATAAAGGGAATACAGCACCTCATCCTGATTGGTCACGAAGTTATTTTGTTTAGACAGATCCCGGGCCTTTTCCAAATGTTTTATGGCCGCCGGAAAATTATTTCTCAGCATTTCTATTTCTCCAAGTCCTCTGGAGGCATAAATATAATTGTAGGAATCATCAACTTCATTGATCTGAGACAACACAAGCTTATACAGGCTATCCGCGCTGTTGAGTTCATTTGCTTCTTTATATGCGTTGGCCAGATTGTTTCCGATAAGGGCTTTATATTCACCAAACTGACTGTTTTGCACCTTTTCAAGTGCTGTTTCTAAGAGGGGGATGGCTCTTTTGTATTCTTTGCGGTTGACATAAATATTGGCCATGTTATTTAATGCCATGCCACTTCTTCTTTCATCCCCTTTGGCATTGAACAATTCGTAAGCCTGGGTAAAATATTTGAGGGTTAAAGTATCACTGCCGCTGTTTTCTGAAGCGGCTGCCATTCCATTATAAACATTGGCAAGGATAGTAGTATCTTTTTGTTCTTCGAAATATTGCTCTGTTTCGAGGAAAATATCCATTGCCTTATTGTATTCACCAAGGGCGTAGAATGTATTACCAAGATAAACTTTACCAATATTGGCCTTTCTGGTAAGGGATAAAGATTCTGCGAGTCGAATGTATTCAAGAATATATCCTTTTGCTTTCCCCGGATCCGTATATGAGGCTATTCTTCGCAGCTGATTATACCATTCCATTTTCAGGGAATCATTGTCTGTACCGGCAATCAATTGTTCCAGACTGTCAATTTTTGGTTGGGCAAACAGTCCTGTGGTTGGGAATGCAAAAAATAAAACGGCCAAAAGGAAATGGGGAAATATCGTGTGGTTTTTAATCATAGTTCTGCCAATTGGTTGTCAAAAAGCCTCAATATCACCCCTAGGGGTGATGTGGTGGCCTAAGGATAGGGCTAATTTCGCAATTAATAAGCAAAATGCTTTCATCACACTTTAAATTTTACACCATGACCAAATCACTCAATTTACCGATTACCCTTCTTTTTTGTCTCTTGTATAATCTTTTAGGTGCCCAGGAATGGGTACAACAACATCCGAATCAGGATGTCAAACAAATGAACGACATCTTTGTCGGCGCGGATAACTATGGTTATGCTGTCGGCAATGGAATGGTTTTTTCCACATTTGATGGTGGAGAAAACTGGACAAAACGGGAAGCCGGGGTTCCACAATACAAAAACTGGACCTTTGCCTTTTACCAGGATGGATCGAATGGAGATGTTGCTTATATTTCTTCAAATGTCAATTATAGGACTACCAACGGTGGAGATACCTGGGAACAAGTTAATCTTGGGGAAAACCAGAATACCATTGCTAAAGAAATGGCTGCCCTGCCTGGCGGTGTTTTGTTGTTGATGGGATCTGATAAAATACTCAGGTCTTCAGATAGTGGAAGTACCTGGACCCTTGTTTTTGAACCTGCCGACTTTACAACTTCCATGACCTTTCCAGTGGATAATCAGGGTTGGCTGGCAACACAGGATGGCAGTATTTATCATTCCGGCGATGGCGGGGAGATCTGGACGGTTTTGGAAGGCACTCCTTTTACCGATAAGGTCCAGATCACCTTTGTAGATAACAACCTGGGCTATGCCTGTGAAGGAAAGAATATTTTCAAAACGGAAGATGGCGGGCAGAACTGGGAGATGATTGCTGAAAATGCCATTTCGACCTATCCGAGTGATTTTGATGCAGCCGGAGCGAATAATCTTTATGCGACCAAAGGTTTCCGTATCAATTATTCCATAGATGGTGGGCTGACCTGGGACTATACAGGAGGAGTGTCTTATGGATATTCCATGAAAAACGTTCATACCCTTTCGGATGGTCGTGCCTGGGTTGGCGGAACTTATGGAGCGATCATTTATTCTGATGACCCTGCAGTGGGTTGGGAAGATCAACTGGAGGGTGTAAAAGACCGGTTGAGATTCGTAAAGTTCCTGGACAGCCAGACCGGTCTTGCCGGTGGAGGGGACTGGACGCTGATAAAAACTACCAACGGAGGAAATGATTGGCAAGATATTACTTTTCCTCATGACGATTTCGATAATTTCAATGATGCCATTTTGCTGGATGAAAATACTTATTTACTGGCCGGAAGGGGCACCATTTACCGGACCACAGACGGAGGTTCAAATTGGATCGAAACTTTGGCCGACATAGGAAATTATGTGGCAAAACTATATCAAACAGATAACGGGACCTTATTTGCAGCTGGGGAAAACGGAAAAATTTACAGGTCCGAAGATCAGGGCCTCTCCTGGGATGAAATTTATGAAATTGGTGGTTTTGAATGGCTGAACAGCATATTTTTTGTCAATGATCAAACAGGGTATGCCTGCGGAAGAGACGGCATAATTTTGAAAACTGATGATGGTGGTGATTCCTGGACGGAACAGGAAAGTGGTTCAGAAGACAACCTGTATGATATCGCCTTTTTTAATGAAAATGAAGGTTTCGCCTGCATGGACGGGTGGAACGACAGCCTCTTGTATACCTCAAATGGCGGCCTTGAATGGACAACAATTGGAATGCCGGGAACGGCTATTTTCAGAAGTTTATGTTTTGTAAACGACTCGGTTGGTTATGTAACAACTGCAGCAGCTTTTTCCGGGGCAGTTTTTCAAACCTACGATGCCGGACAAAACTGGGAAATGATCCATAGCAATGGTTTTGCATTTTATGACATGGAGCACATTTTTGATGGTGAATTCGATCATCTATGGATTTCCGGTGACGGCGGCTTGATTGAATACTGGACCAATACAATTGTCAATACAACGGAACAGGACTACGAAGTAAACCGACTGCAGGTTTTTCCAAATCCTTCGGACGGTAATGATTTAAATGTCAATTGGCCGGAAAATAATGCTACAACTGTCTTTATGGAATGCTACAATGCCCAGGGACAACTGATGATTTCCCAGGAAATAAAGACGAATAGCGGAGTAGTTAACTTGCAAAATAATCTTACTCAGGGGACTTATTTCCTGAAAATGATTGACAGTACCAATAAGAAACTCTATTTTGAAACTTTGACGGTCATCAGATAAGAGAGAGCAGAGATCGCAGAGGGTTATAACGCAGAGAGCCGCGAAGAAGCGCAGAGAACCGCGGAGAATTTTCTCGGCGGTACTCCGCGAAACTCTGCGTAACAACTCTCTGCGTCTTCCCTTAGCGAACTAAGGATAGTATCAAACAACATCAAATCGACCAACGGGAGATCCCGCCGAAAGCCTGTACCGTGCACAAGGAGCCGGTGGGAAACACGTAGTGTCGGGACAATACCAAACCACCCAAAGGGAGCAACCCCGATGGGCCCAATAAACATCACAACCATGCAAAAAACATTATTTGTACTTATTTTTATCCTCACATCAATCCACTTCACTATGGCACAGGAGGAATATCCAGTTACAGACATTGAACTAACAGGAAATACAACCGTAATTACCGGAAACCTGGAGGCTGGCAAAACCATGCCACTCCGTTGGGCAGAAAGTAGTCAGGTCGCTTGTTTCCCCGGAACGAGGTTCATTGAATTTCAGGGCAATCATGTCCTTTATCGAATGGTGATGCCACCTTATTCCGAGCTTAAGGTTACGGTAACGCCAAAAGACAAGAAAAATCGTACCAATATTTATGCCCTTAGATTGGGTGTCAATAACTACGACCTTCCTCCAAATATTGTCAGGGCAATCAGTTGCGAGGCAGGTTATCCCATTTACGCCGGCAATCCAAACCTGAGAGCTCCTGCCAAGCCGCAGTCCGTGGAATATATTTCCGTAAACAAGCCTTATAACATCGTTATCGGGGTTGCCGGAGCGAAGGATGTACTGTCAGGGGAGTATGAATTGAAGATAGAATTGAAAAGCAGGTAACCTGTTAAAAGAAAAGCTTGTCTGCCTTTAAGACAAGCCCAGGAGATTCAGATCTCTGAAATTTTTTAAAGTGTGATATACGGGTCCGGAGTTTTTCCGGACCTTTTTTTGATCTTAGCGTTCTTAGCGTGCCCTTGCCTTCCTTGCGGTTAAAAAATTAATTGTTTCCCAATCTACCCAACGCCTGCTGCGCTTGCAAATTCTCCGGATTGATATTCAAAACCCGTTGGATCAACCCCAAAGCCTCATCATTCTTACCATAAACCATCCGAACAGCTGCTTTATTGATCAAAGCCTGCTCATGATCCGGATCTAGGGCAATGGCCTGATCGTAGAGGTGTTCACCCATGGGCATATTGCCTTGCAGGACATGAAGAAAGCCACGATTGCAAAGTGTTTCCGGTCGTTTGGGATTTTCCGAAAGAATGAATTCCAGTTTTTCCCGGGCTTCCTTGTTGCGTTTAAGAGCCATCAGGATGACCGCTTCCTTGTCGATGAAATCCAGGTTGAGCGGTTGGAGTTTTACGGCTTTTGTAATAAATCTGATAGCATTGATGTTATCACCTTCATAATAAAATGCCTGTGCGATCCGGTAGGCGGTCCAGGCATCGCTGACCTCGCTGGTATCCATTTTTACAGACTTGTCTTTGATGGTTTTGTAATCCTTTTTGTTGAATAGGTAGTGGATGCGGGCATTAAATACCTCCGGAGATCCGGGAGAAGTCTGATCGAGATAATATTTGATGGAATCCATCAGGTTGGGGATAGTGGCCTATTTGTCATACAAAGCCAGGTATCCATTGGTTATATCCAGGGCAGTTGCTTTGTCTTTGGTTAAAAT